>NZ_JBEVTN010000015.1:0-100244 GCF_040884245.1 Arcobacter sp. s6
ACTTATTTTTTATTGGGTTTTTATTGGTTTCATGCTTTTTATAATGTTACTTATTATCCTGTTTCTATTTTACAAGTTCATTTTATTCTTTTAAATCATATAAATATGCACTAATTTCTTCTAATGTTTCTCTATCATAACCCAACATGGGCATTAATTTATATTTTTTTATTGAATCATCCATAAGTCCCATTTCTTTATTTGGATTTAGTACCCAATTACTCATGTAGAATATAAAATCTTTTTTTTCGGGGAAAGCACTTTTATATATATTTTGTATTTCTTTTATTGTAGGTGCTGATTTATTTAATTCATTTGTACTATGACATGTTACACAGTTTCCATTAAACAATAATTCACCATATGATGATGCATATAAATTTGATGATATAATAAGTATTAATAATTTTATTTTCATACTAAAGTTTATAATAAATAAGATTAAAATTTAGGATATATCATCCCAAATTTTAATCTAATTTTTCTGCTAATTCTAAAAGTGAACTAACTGTAATCATAGGCTGAATTTCCCATGGATCAAAAATAGCCTCAGATGATCTTTGAACCCAAGCTGATTTCATTCCTGCAGAAATAGAACCTGTTACATCAAATGGATTACTGGAAATTAACCAAGCTTCATCACCTTTTACCTCAGCACTTCTTAAAAAATGCGCATACGTAGCAGGTGATGGTTTAAATGTTTTAATATCATCAACACTAACTACACCTAAAAATAGCTCTTTTATTCCTGCATTAATAAGTAATTTTTCAACAGCTGCTTCTTTACCATTTGAAAAGGCATATAATCTAAACCCTTTTTCTTTTAATTTAATCAATGATTCTTTTACGTCAGCAAAAGCAGGAAGAATTGCATAAATATTCATAAGCTCTTTTTTCTCTTCATTACTTAGTTTTATTTTGTAATATAAACAACAATATTCAAGAGCTTGTAATGTACATACTTCAAAACCTACATAGTTTTGCATATGTCCTCTTCTAAAGGAATATTCTAATTGTTTATCTCTCCATGTTTGAGAAAAAGCCTTTGCTTTTTCTCCTATGATTTTATTCAATAAAACTAAAACACCATTTGTATCAATTAGTGTTCCATAAACATCAAAGGCTAAAGTTTTCATTTTATACTCCTTTTAGAATATATTATTTTAAATTTTCTTTTATAACATCAATTATATCTTGTGGTTCACATCTTTTTGTATAATCTTCATCTATAAATGAAAATATGATTTCTTTATTTTTATTTATAACATATGTTGCTGGCATTGGGATTTCATATGAATCATCATCATTGTTTGCAGGAATATCAATATTGAAACTTTTATATATAGGTCTTAACTCATCAGCTAATGAAAATACTAATCCAAACTCTTTTGCTATTAAATTATTGTGATCACTTAATACTTCAAATTCTAATTCATTTTTTTCTTTTGTTGTCATACTTGCATCTGGACTTTGTGGTGAAATTGCAATTAATTGTGCTCCTAAAGATTTGAACTCTTCATTTTTTTCTTGTAATGCTTTTAATTCAAAGTTACAATATGCGCACCATACACCTCTATAAAAACTTACGATTGCATAATCATTATTTTCTAATACTTCTGAAAGTGATACTTCTTTTGTTACTGCGTTTGGTAATTTAAATTCTTTTACTTTATTTCCCACTTTCAATGCATTTTTGCTTATTGATTGATCTTGTAACTTTTTAGTTGCACTTAACATTATATTTTGTATTTCTAAAGGAGCTCTTTGTTTAAATCCTTCCTGATATTTTTTTATTTCATCTATTAATCTTGACATTTTATTTCCTTCTTTTTTTATTATAGAATATTTATTCTATAATATTTAAAAAAATTATCTAATCATATCTATGATATTTTTTATGATAATTTCACCATCTTCTTTAACATGATTATATTTCCCATGTACATTTAATCCATGAATTAATGTAATGATAGTAAGTGCCATTGCTTTTTCGTTTCCACTAAACTCACCATTTATTGATGCTTCTTTTAAATTTACTTCAATTTGTTCTTGAAGTTTTATAAAAAAATCTTTTGGAATATTGAAAGCATCTTGTGTCATAAATTCACTTTTTCCCATACAATTCGTAAATAAACATCCTCTAAAATTTTTATCAAAAATAAATTTTTCTAGAAACATAATAATTCCTTTTTTACCAGGATTATTTTTCAGAAGCGTAATATTTTTTGAGGATCTTTTTGTATAATAATTATCAAGTGAATCTTTAAAGATTCCCTCTTTGTCTTTAAATAAAGAATACATAGTTCGACGATTTAACTGAGTGTGTATTACCAAATCAGCCATAGATACATTTTCATATCCTTTTTGCCAAAATAGTTCCATTGCACTATCAAGTACTTTTTCTAAGTTATATTCAGTTGGTCTTGCCATTTTGTATCTCCATTTGTAAAATTATAGAATAATAATTCTATAATGTCAAGTGTAACGGATTTTTCTTTTTTTATAGCTTCTAAGTGTTTTATAGACAAAAAATATATCATTTTTTTTACATAACTAATGTATAATATTTACATAATTAATGTATGATTTAATATTAAACTAAGTAAAAATTAACAATAATGTATTAACAAATACATACATAGGAGCAAGAAAACATTAATTCAATAAATAAAAAACTTGTTATAAAAAATGTTTTTAAAGTTTTTGGTGATAATCCTAAAAAAGCTTTAAAAATGCTGGAGAATGGTTTATCTAAAGATGAAATATTCAGAAAAACTGGAATGACAATCGGAGTTCAAAACGCTAGTTTTGAAATAAATGAAGGCGAAATCTTCGTAATAATGGGTTTGTCAGGTTCTGGTAAATCTACACTTGTAAGACTACTTAATCGACTAATAGAACCTAGTTCTGGAAAAATCTATATTGACGAAACTGATGTAACTAACTTAAATGATAAAGAACTAATAGACATTAGAAGAAAAAAAATATCAATGGTTTTTCAATCTTTTGCACTAATGCCACATATGAATATTATAGATAATACATCTTTTGGATTAGAATTAAGCGGAATAGAAAAATCCAAAAGATATGAAGCTGCAAAAAATGCTTTAGATCAAGTTGGACTTGGTAATTATGTAGAATCTTATCCTGATGAACTAAGTGGTGGAATGCAACAAAGAGTAGGACTTGCTCGAGCTTTAGCAAATAATCCAGATATCATGCTTATGGATGAGGCTTTTTCAGCACTTGATCCTTTAATTCGTACAGAAATGCAAGATGAACTTTTAGTACTTCAAGAAAAAGCTAAAAGAACAATTGTATTTATATCTCATGATTTAGATGAAGCAATTAGAATTGGAGATAGAATTGCAATTATGCAAAATGGTGAAGTTTGCCAAATCGGAACACCTGAAGAAATTATCAATCAACCTGCAAATGATTATGTAAAATCATTTTTTAAAGGTGTTGATGTGACTTCTGTTTTAACAGCATCTCATATTGTTAAAAAAGCTCATTCTACAATAATAAACAAAGAAAGTACTGGAATCAAATCAGCTTTACAATATATATCTGACTTTGATGAAGACTACTGTTATTTTGTTGAGAAGAGTGGAAAATTCATAGGATTGCTTACAGTAGATTCATTAAAAAAACAGCAAAAATTAAATGGTTCAATTCATGATGCAATAATCAATGAGCAAACTATTAATGAAAATCTCCCAATTTCAGAATTTATCTCTTATATTGCTAATAATATTTATCCTACAGCGGTTATTGATGATAATGGTAAATATAAAGGAACTATTTCTAAAAGTAGATTATTAAAGGTATTTGATGAAGGAGTAGATAATGAGTAACGATCCATGGGGAAATGCTTCAAGAGCACAAGAAAATAAAGAATCATCTGTTAACTGGATGGACGCAAATGAAATTCTTCCTACAGAAGAAAAAACATTTGATATATTAAATCCTTTTGAGGATTCAATAATACCTTTTGATGATTGGACCAATCAAGGAATTGACTGGCTTGTCGAAAATTTTAGAGAGTTTTTTTTAGCTGCAAAAGCACCTATTGATTTAGTTTTAAAATCAATTGAAAGTTTTTTATTATTTTTAAATCCATATGTTGTAATTTTATTCTTCGTTTTATTAGCTTTACAATTTTCAAGTAAAAAACTTGCTATTGGTACACTGATTTCATTCTTTATCATTGGGTTTATTGGGGCTTGGGAAGAGTCTATGATTACCTTATCACTAGTTATTACTGCTGTTCTCTTCTCAATAATAATTGGCTTACCTCTTGGTATTTGGAGTGCAAGAAGTGACACAGTAAATAAAGTATTAAAACCTATACTTGATGCTATGCAAACTACACCTGCTTTCGTATATTTGATTCCAATTGTAATGCTTTTTGGGATTGGAAATGTTCCTGGGGTAATTGTAACAATTATTTTTGCACTTCCACCTTTGATTAGATTAACTAACTTAGGGATTAGACAAGTTCCTGCTGATTTAATAGAAGCTTCAAGATCATTTGGAGCTAGCTCTTCTCAAATGCTTTGGAAAGTTCAAATTCCAGTTGCAATGCCCACAATTATGGCAGGAGTGAATCAAACACTGATGCTTGCACTTTCTATGGTTGTAATTGCATCTATGATTGCAGTTGGTGGCCTTGGACAAATGGTTTTAAGAGGAATTGGAAGATTAGATATTGGACTTGCTGCTGTTGGTGGTCTTGGAATTGTTTTATTAGCAGTTGTTTTAGATAGATTAACTCAAGCAATGGGGCAAAAAGATAAAAATGATAAAACGAAATGGTTTCAAAAAGGACCAATTGGATTTATATATAAATTAACAAATAAGGGAAAAAAATGATTAATAAAAAAATACTAATAAGTGGACTAGTATCAATAGTTCTAGCATCAAATTTATTTGCTGCAAAGGTTACTGCAATTAAAACAAATATTGCTGAAGAAACATTTCAAATGGATATTGTTGCAGAGATATTAAAAAAAATGGGACATGAAGTTGAAGTTACAAATGATGTAGGTTATGATATTGCTTATCAAACACTTGCAAATAATGCTCAAAGTGATGATGTCTATTTTTTAGCATCGTCTTGGGATCCATTACATACTTCAAAAATTGAAGGTGTAGGAGGAGATAAAAAAATTCTTACATTCTCTAATTTTATTTCTAATTGTGCTCAAGGATATCTAATCGATAAAAAAACAGCTGACAAATATGATATCAAATACTACAATGATTTAAAAAAACCTGAAATTGCCAAATTATTTGATTTAGATAATGATGGAAAAGCTGATTTAACAGGATGTAATGCAGGATGGGGATGTGAAGGTGTAATTGAGTATCAACTTGATGCTTACAAAATGAGAGATGTTGTTGAACATAATCAAGGTGAATATTCTGCATTAATTGCAGATACTATTGCTAATTATAAAACTGGAAAACCAATTCTTTACTACACTTGGACTCCATACTGGGTAAGTGGTAAGTTAGTTCCTGGGAAAGATGTTGTTTTCTTACAAGTAAAAGAATCTGCACATCCAAGTGGAAATTCTACCAAATTGTCAAATGGAGCTGATTATGGATTTAATATAAATAATCAAAAAATTGCAGCAAATGCAAGTGTTGTAACAAAACACAAAGATATCGCAAAATTATTTGATATTATAAAACTTGATGTAAATGATGTAAGTGGACAAAATATGCTTATGGCAAATGGGCAAAATAAAGAAAAAGATATTGAAAAACATGCGAAATTATGGCTTGAAAAAAATGCAGAAAAAGTTGATGCATGGATAAAAGAAGCTAAAGCTGCTAAATAAGTTTTAAATATATAAAAAGATTATAATGAAGAAAATACAAACAAATATGAATGCAATTTTACTAAAAAATTATGGCGATTTTGAACAACTTGAATACACAAAAACCTTTGACACTCCAAGGCCAAAAGAAAATGAGGTTTTAATTGAAATAAAAGCCGCAGCTATTAATAATACTGATATTAATACAAGAATTGGCTGGTATTCAAAAAATGAAAGCACAAAAGATGCATCTTGGGATGGGAATAATTTAGAATTTCCAAGAATCCAAGGAGCTGATGTATGCGGTTTTATCGTTGATATTGGTGAAAATGTAGCACAAAGTAGAATAGGAGAAAGGGTTTTAATAGAACCGTGTATTCAAAAAATAAATGGAAAACAACTTCAAAGTCCATGGTATTTTGGAAGCGAATGTAACGGTGGCTTTGCACAATATACAGTTATATCACAAGAGCATGCTTATAAAATTGACAGTTCATACACTAATATAGAATTAGCTTCATTTCCATGTTCATACTCAACAGCTGAAAATATGCTAACAAGAGCAAATGTAAATCAAAATGACACTGTTCTGATTTCAGGAGCTTCTGGTGGTGTGGGAAGTGCTGCAATTCAATTAGCTTGTGCAAGGGGTGCGAAAGTTATAGCAATAACAAGCCCTTCAAAATTTGATGAAATTAAATCATTAGGGGCATCGCAAGTTATTTCAAGAAATGATGATATTGTAAAAGTATTAGGAAATAACAGTGTTACTGTGGTTATTGATTTAGTTGCAGGCAAAACATGGGGTAGATTTCTAGAGGTTTTAAAACCAAGAGGAAGATATGCTGTTTCAGGTGCTATTGCTGGACCTATTGTTGAACTTGATATAAGAACTCTTTATTTAAAAGATTTAAGCTTTTTTGGATGTACTGTATTAGAACCCGAAGTTTTTGCTAATTTAATAAAAAGAATTGAAAATAAAGAGATTAAACCTTTAGTTGCAAAAGTATTTCCTTTGGAAGATATTGTTGATGCACAAAAAGAGTTTTTAGAAAAAAAACATATTGGAAAAATTGTTTTATCAATATAATATTTCATAGGATAGAAAATATCTATCCTTGAAATTACTAAGTTTTATTTAACGTGATATCTAAATAATACAAGATTATCTAAAACTAAATTACTAGACCAAATAAACGAAGCCCCTGAGCCTGAAAATTGTTCTTGAAAATTCATATATGCTTTTTTATTATTAACCCCTATTTCATTTTCTGTATATTGCACTGCTTTTGGCCAAGAAAGATAATTATCATTTGATTCCCAAGATAAAGGAATATCCCAATGCAAAGAGTAAGTCTCTTTATATTCGTTTGAACCACTTATATCACAATCTTTTGTTATACGTTCCTGCCCTACTTCTTTTACACAAGATAAATCATAAATAGGAGAGCTATAAAAAGTCTGAGCTTTCCACTTTGAATTTGTTTTTGTTCCATCTGAAAAACTTGCAATCAAACCACCATCTCCTGGAAAATATTTTTTACCTCTATTTCTTTCACTACCAAGTCCAGAGTTTTCCTCCCAATCCACAGCTTTTATTGCGATATCATACGGTTTCTTAACTTTAAATTTTACAACATTTGAATTAAATGGAGTAAAAGGAACAGCATCAACACCTACTAATTTTCCATTGATATACAATTCAAAATAATTATCTGTAAATATATATCCAGTAACAACTTCTCCATCTTTATCAATTTCAACAATAGGAACAGCTGATAAATCTACCTCAGCTAAAGAGTTTGGAGTAATATTTGAGCACTCATCATAAAGATTGTTAACAAAGTTTTTCTTTTCATATTGAACATTTGCAGGAACTATAAACTCTTTACTATCAAGTGAGTGTACGCCAATAGGTGAAGGTCGTGAATTTCCATTTTCACAAGAAAATAAGTTTTCTACTTTTACTTCTGCTTTTCCTTTAATTACTTGAGCAATACCTGTATATTCACAATAAGCAGAAGATAAGAAAAGAGATAAAATACCTAAAAGTGATAATAATTTAATTTTCATTTTAATCTCCATAAATAATATCTTTATATTTTATTTAAAGTATTTTAAGCTCAACTTAATGATATATAACTATCTATTGATAATCAAGAGCTATTTTTATTCCTAAGACAGCAAGTAAAGTTCCTGCAACTCTATCAATATATTTTTTAAATCGTAAATAAATTTTTTGAGATTTTTGTGTAGATAATAAAAGAACAACCATACAATACCAAATTGCATCTATAAAAAAAGCAATTAAACACAATAATAATTCACTATGTGCTGGTAATTCTTTTGGTAATAGTGCTGCGAAAATACTTCCTATTATAATCGCAGTTTTTGGATTACTGATTTGTGTTAAAAAACCAAATAATAGAGCTTTGAAAAAACTTTTCTTACTTTTTTCTAATTTCATATCCATTGATAATGATTCATCTGAATGTTTCCATATTTTATATGCTAAGTACAATAAATATACTCCACCAAAAAGCTTGAAAACACCATATAAAAAAGGTACAGTTTCAAATAAAGCATATAATCCAAAGATTGCTAATAGTGTAAAAAATACAGCTCCTATTGCTAATCCAATAGATACACCTATTCCTTCACTAAGAGGTTTTGAAACAGCTGTTTTTGCAACAAGAATAAAACTAGGGCCTGGGCTCATTGATCCAAATATAAATACAATAGAAATTGCTATTAGGAAAGAATATTCACCCATATAAGAAAGCCTTTGTTTTTTTCTAATTTATTATATTGTAAACTTTCTTATTTATAAGAAGCCGAATATACTAATTCATAAGAGTGAGTATAAATTTCTACGATATTACCAAATGGATCTTCACAATACACCATTTTATATGGTTTTTCACCTGGGAAATATTCTCTTATTGGCATTCTTTGTTTTCCACCTGCTGCAATTATTTTTTCTACTAATCCTTCAATATCTGGATCTTTTACACAAAAGTGAAAGATTCCTGTTTGATATGGATTAAATTCATGTTTTGGTGTTAGGTTTTGAGGGAATTCAAATAGCTCAATTCCTATAGTATCACTTGTTGATAAGTGCGCTATTTTAAAACTTCCCCATCCATCACCAAATACATCAATACACATTTGACCAATTGCAGTACTGCTTTCCTCTAAAACTTCTGTTGGACCCATCATTACATACCAACCCATTACCTCACTGTAAAACTTTACAGCTTCTTCTAAATTTGGAACTGTAATTCCTATATGTGAAAATGCTCTTGGATAATTGCTCATTATTTTTCCTTTAATTTGTGTTATAATTGAGCGTATAATAACTATATAATAATACTTTTGGAAGACGTAACCTTTGAGTTATTAGGTTACCTTTTAGTTTCTCTTGTGAAACAATCTATGCAAAACAGCAATAAAAAATTTACAAAATTTAGGAAAACATATGACTAGAGGCAATGAAAAAATCTACAAATATAATGAAAAAGAATACAAATGTCCACTAGAAGCTGCAATGGATTTACTTGCAGGGAAATGGAGAGCATTAATTATATGGCATTTAATAAAAGAAAATTTAAGATTTTCTGAAATACAAAAAATTGTTCCAGGTATTTCAAAAAAAGTTTTATCAGAACATTTAAGGATAATGGAACAAAATGAGCTAATTGAAAGAACAGTATTTCCAGAAGTTCCACCTCGAGTTGAATATAATATTACAAGTAAAGGAAAAACACTTTTTGAACCTCTAAACTATCTTGAAAATTGGGCTAGAGAAAATATGGAAAAAAAATAAAATCTAAATGATTAAATATTTCTTTTCCTTTTAAAACTACTAATTAATCCTGATACAATAACAAATGCAAGTCCAACAAAATAAATTGCTAAAACTTCTTCATTAAAAAACAGAATTAAAAAAAATGCAGCTAGTATTGGTGTTAAGAATATATATGGTGCTACTTTTGAAGCATCAAATGATTGAAGACCTTTAATCCAAAATAGATATGAAATACCATTAATAAATACTCCGTTTATGATAATACTAAACCAATCTTTTGAAGAGGGAATAACAAAACTTGAAAAACTTCCTACTGCAATAATTGAATATAGTATTGCTGAGAAAAAATATATCATTACGGCATTTGTAGCATTTATTTTTACGATTTTACTTAATACAGAAAAAAGAGCAAAAGCAAATGAACCTAGCATTACAATTAATAACACATCTATTTGTGAAAAATCTAAAGCGCTAAAATTTCCTTTAGTAATAACTAAAATAACTCCTATAAAACCAAATAGTATTGAAAAAAATTTTCTTTTTGTAAAACTCTCTTTTAAAATCACTAATGATAAAAAAACTATAAAAATTGGCCACATATATTGAATAACTAAAACTTCTAAACCATTAGCATGGTTATAACCATAATATAAAAGTAAATAAAATATAAAATCTAAAAAGCCTAAGGCAAATAAAATCAAAAAAATCTTTTTTGAATATGAAAAAATCTCTTTAAAATTTTTTTCATAAACCGAAACAATAAATATTGATAAAAATGAAATAATTGAAGAATAAAATAAATATTGATGATGATCTAATCCTGATTGTGCAATTTTAGCAAATGTTGGAATTAAAGACCACAATACAATACATAAGACAATATATACAATAGCTATATTTGTTTTTAAATAATTTTTCACAAATAATCCTTAAAAAAGCCAAATTCTAACAAATATATAATTAGAACATAATATATAATAAGCTCTAATTTGCTAAAATGCAACCCTTATAAGAGTTTCAAAATCAAAAGGTTTAATAATAATGAGTGAAAGTAAAGATTTTTTACGTACAATAGTTGAAGAAGACTTAAAGTCAGGGAAGTATAAAGAAGTAATTACAAGATTTCCACCAGAGCCTAATGGATTTCCACACATTGGACATGCTAAATCTATCTGTATAAATTTTGGAATTGCAAAAGATTATAATGGTCATTGCAACCTTAGAATGGATGATACAAATCCAACTAAAGAAGATACAAAATATGTAGAGGCTCTTAAAGATGCTGTTCAATGGCTTGGATTTGACTGGGGTAAAAATGTATACTTTACTTCTGATTATTTTTCTAAGATATATGATTATGCAATTAAACTAATTAAAATGAATAAAGCATATGTTGATAGTTTAACAGAAGAAGAAATAAGAGAATATAGAGGAACTATTACACAAGGTGGAAAACGTAGTATTTATGCAAATCGTTCAATTGAAGAAAATCTAGACCTTTTAGAGCGAATGAAAAATGGTGAATTTAAAGATGGAGAACATGTACTAAGAGCAAAAATCGATATGAGTGCTGCTAATATGAAAATGAGAGATCCACTTTTATATAGAATCAGACATGCACATCATTTTAGAACAGCTGATGATTGGTGCATTTATCCAATGTATGATTTTGCACATTGTCTATCTGATTATATAGAAGGTGTTTCTCACTCTATTTGTACACTTGAATTTGAAAACAATCGAGATATCTATGATTGGTTATTAGATACCCTTGAACTTAAATTACCTCGTCCTTATCAACATGAATTTGCACGACTGGGAATCAATTACACTGTTATGAGTAAAAGAAAACTTTTAGAGTTAGTTGATGGTAAATATGTTAATGGTTGGGATGACCCAAGAATGCCAACAATTGCTGGATATAAAAGAAGAGGATATACAAAAGAATCAATTTTAAACTTCTGTGATCAAATAGGAATTGCAAAAGCAAATTCAATGGTTGATGTGGCACAACTTGAATTTTGTATCAGAGATGATTTAAACCAAAAAGTTCCTCGAGTTCTATGTGTCCTAGATCCACTTAAAGTTACTATTGAAAATTATGAAGGTAATGAAGAGATTGATGCTCCTTATTACCCACATGATGTACCAAAAGATGGCTCAAGAAAATTACCTTTTTCTAAAAATATTTATATAGAAAGAGATGATTTTATGGAAAATCCTCCAAAAGGTTATTTTAGACTTACTCCTACGCAACCTGTTCGACTTAGACATGGTTATATTATTTCTTGTAAAGAAGTAGTTAAAGATGCAAATGGAAATATTATTGAAATAATTGCGCAGTATTATCCCGAATCGAAAAGTGGTGCAGATACAAGTGGTATTAAAGTTAGTAGTGCTATTCAATGGGTATGTGCAAAAGAAGCTAAAACTGTTGAAGTAAGACTTTATGATAGATTATTTAAAAATGAAGCACCAGAAGGATTAGAAGATTTAAATCCAGATTCTTTAAAAATTATCAAAAATGCAATTATTGAACCTGCTGTTATTATAGATAGAATTGATGAAAGATTTCAGTTTGAAAGACAAGGATATTTCTACGCTGATCCAATTGATTATACAAATGAAAAACCAGTATTTAATAAAATTGTAGGACTTAAAGATTCTTGGGCTAAAAAAACGAAAAAAGAAACTGCTCCTAAGATTATAGATAAACCACAAGTGCAAAAAGTTCAAGTTGTTGGTGAAATAGAAGCTCTAAATGAAGAGCAACAAGCATTATTTGATAAATATACTAAAAAATTACAACTAAATAATGAAGTATCAAATATTCTTGCGAGAGATAAAGATCTTTCAAACTTTTACAAAGATGCACTTGCTGTTATAAATAGTCCAGTTACTTTGGCAAATATTGTTGTAAATGAAGTAGCAAGAGAGTTAAAACAAACAGAAATTAGTAAAGTAAAATTTACTCCAATACAAATAGCAGAACTTGTAAAAATGGTTGATGATGAAGTAATATCTAGTAAAATAGCTAAAGAAGTATTTGAAGATATGGCAAAAGCTGGGATTAATCCAAGTAAAATTGTTGAAGATAAAGGATTAGTGCAAATAAGTGATCCTATAATAATTTCACCTATTATTGATGATATTATTGCAAAAAATCCTGATAATGTAGAAAAATTTAGAGCTGGTAATACAAAACTTTTAGGTTTTTTTGTAGGACAGGTATTAAAAACTACAGGGGGAAAAGCAAATCCAACAGTAGTAAATGAGCTTGTAGCTCTTAAATTAAAATAAGAAAGGCTAGCTAAACACTAGCCTTTTTCTTTATATATTTCTAAAATTATCTATGCATTGGTTGATTATTACCTGGTCCTGCATGTCCATGTCCATGATGATGAAAAGGGAAACATCCACTAAAAACAGCTGCTATTAAAATTGATAGAGAGAATAAATAAATTTTTTTCATAATATATCCTTTAAATTTTTTGAAATTATTACATCCTTTTCTTAATGAAATATTAAAATTATAAAAGTGTTGCTTATAAAAATAGCATTATTATATTTTAAGACTTTTAAATCTAGCTATTACAAATAGGTAAATAAAAGCTCGCATCAATCTCATTATCTTCTAGAAAATGGTTTTTATGCATAATCACAAAAGAAGGTTTAGTTGTAGTTTCAAATCCACTTTGGGGCAACCATTTATGATATGCCCATTTTATAAACCATCCAACTTCCCTATTTCCTTTATAAATATCAAAAACCGCATACAAACCTCCTTCTAAAATATTTGAAGGTAAATTAGTATTTAAAAGTTTAGACTCTTTTTTAGGATTTATTGCTGCTGTATAAAAGCATTCTTTATGGGCAGTAATTGCAGGATTATCATGATATATACCAATTTGCTCATAATCATTTAATTCATTTGTATATACCCAAGCTTGAAGTTGTTGCCATTTTTTCTTTGCTTCTTTTAGTATATAACCTTTTTGGCGAATATAATAGATATTTCTGTCTTGTGTTTTTATGATTCTAACTTTTGATTCATCAAAATCTGGCAAAGAATCTAAGAGTAAAGAATTATCAAAGATTTTCTTTGAATATATTTCATAACCACCCCTTCTCCACTCTTTTGGTGTTTGTTCAAAACGCATTTTAAATGCTTTTATAAAAGAAGATTGAGAGCTATATCCACACATATTTGCTATTTGCGAAATAGTTGAATAATTGTTTGTTAATAAGAGATTCGAAGCTTGTTGAAGACGAATCGATTTTATCGATTCATATATATTAATTCCCATTTGCTCTTTAAAAATTTTATGAAGATGAATTTTACTTATTGAAAAGTTTGATGCTAATTCATCTATATTAATAGACGTGTCAATATTTTGATAAATGTATGACATGGTTTTATTTGCTATATCTATGTGAATATCACGAGTATTTTTCTTTTGCATTATAAATAATAGCATATTAATTATATATTTTGATTAATTATGAACAATTATTTATATACAAAAAGAGTATATTTAGAATAATTTTGATAAAGAATAAGATTTTTTTAATAGATATAATACCTCAGAAAATTTAAAAAAAGAGTTTATTTATGAATGAAATTTATACATTGCCACTACTTATATCTATTGCTACATTTATTTTAACAACACATATTACACCAGGACCTACAAATATAATATTACTATCTTCAGTACTTAACTTTGGATATAAAAAAACTCTTCCTTTTATAATTGCAAATATTATAAGTTATCCTCTCATGATGAGCCTTACAGCATTTGGCTTAGGCTTATTTTTAATAGAACACCCAACAATTATGTTAATACTAAAAATTAGTGGTATTATGTATCTTTGTTATATGGCATGGAAAATAGCTACTAATAGAAGTTCTTATGAGTCACAAAAAAATATACAAAGTAAACCTTTCACTTTTGTACAAGGTCTTGTTTATCCCTTTCTTAATCCAAAAGCTTGGATTGTGTATACATCAATTATCTCAATTTATGTGACCTCAATTGATGTGAGATTTTTTCAAATAGGAATTATTGTTCTTTTTATTTTTATCTCTATGATTATTACAACTTACCTTTGGTCTTTTGGCGGAATTGCATTAAAAAAATTGTTAAAAGATGAGAGATTTATTAAAAAACTCAATATAACTATGGCTATTTTATTGATTATTTCAATATTACCAATTTTATTTTAATTTCATTTTATAATATAGGTTTAATTAAAAAGTATTAAGTAATTCCAATAAAGACTAAAAACAGACCAAACTATAGGAATAATAAATAGAGTTTTGATGTTTTTTTGAGTATTCATAAAAAGTATAATCAATGTAAATGCTACTGTAATATTAGGTAGCATTCCAATTATAGATATTTCATAATGATGTGTACCTGCAAAAATCTGTACTATTGGATAAAAGAAGGTAAGAAAGGAGACTATTATTAAAGAGATTTTATTTTTTACAAAAATAAGCTCTTTTTTAATCATTCCAAACCATAATAAAAGTAAAGCTTGTAGTATAAAAAAATAGCCTATATATAAGCCGAACCAATTTATAGAAAAATAATACTTTATTTCATAAATAGCTCCAATCCAAATCCAAAAAAAAGCTAAGATACTTACTATTATTTTATGACTTTGATTTTTCCAGATAAAATAAAGCATCAAAAAAGCTAAAAAAATAAAAGCAAATTGCAAAGGATAAAAGAACTCTTGATATTCATAAATAATAGAGTCAATCACCTCTTTTGTATATGGAACTACTACTCTTATCATAAACTCTCAATATATTGAATCATTTTAGCTCTTCCTATTTCATCTGGTATTTTTCCATACATAGCACCCATATTTTCTTTCATATGTTCAATCCTTGATGTTGCTGGAATTGAGCAAGTAACAGCAGGATGTGAAATAATAAACTTCAAAAAGAATTGTGCCCAATTATTAATATCATATTCACTTTTCCATAAAGGAAGAGGATATTTTTCAAAATCATCAAAAAGAGAACCTCCTTTAAATGGCCTATTTATGATCACGGCTATTCCCTTTTCTTTTGCTAAAGGAAGTATTCTATTTTCTATTTTGCGATTTAGTACATTATACTCACACTGTATAAAATCTATTTCTTGTGTAAGCATAATTTTTTCCAACTCTTCATGCCTACTTCCATGGGACGTTGAAACACCTATATATCTAATTTCGCCCTTTCTTTTTTTCTCTAAAAGAGTTTCTAAATGCTCTTCCCAAGAAAGAAGATTATGCACTAAGAATAAATCAATAGGTTTTATTCCCCATAAATTTTCAGAGTCTAAGATCTGTTGTTCCCCATCACTTTTACTTGCTGTCCAAACTTTGGTTGTAGAAAATAATGATTTTGGATATCCAAGTTTTTTTAAACAATATCCCATAACTTCTTCAGCTGAGCCATACATAGGTGAAGAATCAACCATTCTACCTCCCATATCAAAAAATGTTTTTAATACTTCTGCTCTTGCATCTCTAAGTCTTTTACTAGCTCCTACATTAAAACTTATCCAGGTTCCCATACCAATACTTGGAATAAATTCTTTACTTCTAGGAATTTGTTTTAAAAGAGGCATATTTGTATTTGCAAATGCACTTTGAAATAAAATAGGTGAAATCAATCCAGCCATTGAAAGGGTATTTAAAAATTCTCGTCTATTCATAAAATCTCCTTATTAATGAGTTAATTTATTCTTTTTTATTTTAAAAGCTACTTATGAAAGCTTGAAAAATACTTTCTTAGCTACAAAATTCATCTTCTTTTATCCTTAGATCTTTAGCATTTTATAAAGGCCACTTAAAGTCTACTTTTTCTTCAGAAACACTCCATAATTTTGCTGCAATTTTTCTATCTAAAACAAAAGGTAATAGTGTTGATTTACCTATTGGCCCCACCATTTCAGCTCGTTTTGTTGGTCCATAAAATGTTTCAGCTTCAAGGCTATTTTCTGTTGCACATAAAACTTCTGGCCATGAGCCTTTTTCAGCCGATTACCAAAATGGAGTTAAAAGTTTGTACATAACTCTTGTTATGAGATTTGCATCTTCTCTTATAAGTGTAGTTTTTGATGATCCAGGATGACACACGTGAACTTGCACATTTTTATTTTGTTTCTTTATTCTTCTTTGCAATTCATAAGAAAACATCATAAGTGCTAATTTACTATGACTATAAACATTATTTGGATGATAATTTTTATCAAAATTCATATCTTCAAATTGAATCTTTTTATATCCCATTTTGTAAGCTAAACTACTTACTAATACAATTTTTCCATTAGATTGCTCTATTTTATCAAATAATAAACCACATAAAAGAAAGTTTCCATAATAATTAACTCCAAGTTGACTTTCAAATCCATCAAGAGTAAATTTTTGTTTTGCAATTTGCGCAATTGCTGCATTACAAATTATTGCATCAATTTTTTCTACACTATTATTAATAATTTGTGCTGCATTTCTTATTGATTCTAAAGAGGCAAGATCTAAATGAATAAATTCAATATCGGCATCCATATTTACTTGTTTAATCTCTTGAATAGCTGCTTTTACTTTTATTACATTACGAGATAAAATAATAACTTTTGCACCTTTAGATGCGAGTAACTTTGTTGCTTCAAAGCCTACTCCAGCATTACCACCTGTAATTAAAAAAGTTTTACCCTTTTGAGATTCTAGTTTATTAGGAATCCATCCTTGTGATCCAAATGGATTAGTTTCTACTTTGCTCATTTAATTCCTTTTATTTTTATACTTAAATTCTAACAAATAGAAAAACTTATGGATATACCATTTGTATTTATTATTTGCACAAAAATATCATTCTTTATAATTTGATATATAAATATTAGCTTTTATTGATATAATTGTATTTTAAGGAGTTAATATGCTAAAAGAGAAGATAAATAAACTTGCAATAAATGAAGGTATAAATGACATAG
Organism: Arcobacter sp. s6; assembly: GCF_040884245.1. Taxonomy (NCBI): domain Bacteria; kingdom Pseudomonadati; phylum Campylobacterota; class Epsilonproteobacteria; order Campylobacterales; family Arcobacteraceae; genus Arcobacter; species Arcobacter sp. s6. The sequence goes on from NZ_JBEVTN010000015.1 coordinate 17,631, forward strand.
GAATTGAAGGTGTTGAGTTGTTTAAAATTTCAACTCCTTACTCAAAAATAAACTCAGTTTTACCTGCATCTGTTTGTATTCTTGCACAAGGAAGTAAAAATCTATATTTAGGAGAAGAAAAATATATTTACAATAAAGACTCATATTTAATAAGTACATTAAAAATGCCTGTAGTTGCAGAACTTATTGATAGCTCTTTTGAAAATCCTTGCTTAGGAGTAATCATTTATCTTGATTCAAATATCATTAGTGAACTTTTAAGAAATTTTGATGAATTAAAAGAATGGCAACTGCATAAAAAAACTGATTTGATAATAACAACTTCACCAATAAATCTAACAATAGAAAATTCATTAGAAAGATTACTAGATACTGTAAATAATCCTATGGATATAAAAGTATTAAGTAAATCTTTTATTAGAGAAATTTTTTATGAAATTTTAAAATCTTCAGATGGACATATATTAAGAAACAGTGTTCAACACCATACAAAAGTACATGAAATGGTACCTACTATAAAATTTTTAGAACAGAATTTCAAAAATAATATTACAATAGAGGAAATAGCAAAATTTGCAAGTATGAGTATACCAACTTTACATAAAAATTTTAAAAAAGCTACATCCTTAGCTCCAATGCAGTTTATTAAACAACTAAGACTTCATAATGCGCATTCCCTACTATTATCTGGATATAATGCTAGTAATGCAGCTTTTGAATCAGGATATACAAACTCAGCACAATTTAGTAGGGAATTTAAAAGATTATTCTCATACTCTCCTAGAGGTATAAAAAATAAGTTGTAAGATTTTGTATATAAAATTTGTTGTTTGAATTATGAAATTTAATTTAGGGATTTTATTTGAAGTGGCTCCGGCACCTGGATTCGAACCAGGGACCAAATGATTAACAGTCATCTACTCTACCGCTGAGCTATGCCGGAACTTGAAAAGGTTTTGTGTTTTAAATTTATAAATGGCTCCGGCACCTGGATTCGAACCAGGGACCAAATGATTAACAGTCATCTACTCTACCGCTGAGCTATGCCGGAATCTATAAATTTAACATTAAATTGAAGTAATGGCTCCGGCACCTGGATTCGAACCAGGGACCAAATGATTAACAGTCATCTACTCTACCGCTGAGCTATGCCGGATTATATGACTTCAACTTTAATGGGTCCGAATTATAGTAAAAAATGCTCTTATTGTCAAGAGCAAAAGAATCTATTTTTGTAAATTCTTATAAAAATCAACTCCGCTACTATTGACAAGAGTAATTATATTCTTATTAAGTAAATTATTTAAGTTTAATTTTGATTTTTCATCAAACATATTATCAATATCTTCTTTTGTTAAAGGTCTTCTTTTTAACATAGATTTAATTTCATCCATATCAAAATATTGAATAGATTTTGGTCTATTTTTATATATGATATTAGTATTGATACTTTCAAATCTATTTGCTACACTTTCTAAGAACCCATAAGAAACAGGTTTTACTTCATATGCAGGCGGTCTATCGATTGTACCTATATCAACTCTTCTAGGATTAATTTTCTTTACTGCATCATATAATAAAATTAATTCATCTTCTTTATCATTTAAATCTTTTACGAATAATATTTCTAATACAAAATCATTTTTTGTTTCTTTTGAGAAATCGCACATTGCAGGTATTATTTTTTCTATTTCAACATTTTTGTTTACTCTATCTAATTTTTTAAAACATTTTTCACTTACACAATCTAATGATAGTTTAACTGTATCAATTTTTAAAAGAGTATTAAATATTTCTTTTTTATAAATAGTACTTCCATTTGATAAAATCAAGGTTTTTGTTTCACCTTTTATTTCATTTATTTCATTTACTAACTCATCTAAATTTGGATATAAAGTTGGTTCACCATTTGCAGTTAATGTAATAACATCTATTTTTGGATGCTTATCAAAACTATCTTTTATTGCATTTATTATTTCAGTAACTTTAGGACTTCTATCCATTTTATCAACTGTTTTTGAACCTTCAAGTTCACAATATAAACAATCAAAATTACATTGTTTTTTAGAGGGAGATAAATCTACACCTAAAGATATACCAAATCTTCGTGAAGGAATTGGTCCAAAAATAATAGAATTTGAATATGACATGATTTTTCTTTCGATAGATTAAGTAGGAAAACCTACTTAATTTTTATGAGATTATTTTTTACTTACTCTTTGACACTCTTTTACAAAGTGAATAGCATTTTCAACAGGAACATCAGGAAGGATTCCATGACCTAAATTAAAGATATGACCTTCTCCTTGCATTATATTTTGTAAAGCCTCTACACACATTGTTGTAGCCTCCTTTGAATATAATCTGCATGGTTCCATATTTCCTTGAAGAACATATTTACTTCCAAGTTTTTCTTTTGCAAGCGCCATTGGAGTTCCCCAATCTACACCAAATACATCGAAGTTACCATATACTTTATCTAAAAATGCTGGAATTCCTTTTGGGAACATAATAACTGGAATATGAGGATATTTTTCTTTTAAATATTCTGCAATTTCAACCATATAAGACCATGAAAACTCATCATAACGAGCAGGTTCTATTGCAGCAGCCCATGAATCAAAGATTTGAACAACGTCAGCACCTGCTTGTATTTGTTTCTCCATATAAAACTTTACAACTTCAGTTACTTTTCTAAGAATTTTATGTAAAAGTTCAGGATTAGAATACATCATTTTTTTACAAATATTATATGTTTTTGTTCCTTGTCCTTCAATCATATAAGTTGCAAGTGTCCAAGGAGCTCCTGTAAATCCGATAAGAGCTTTATCTTGAGGTAATTGTTCTTTTAATAACTTTATCGTTTCATAAACATAAGTTAGTTTATCAGCAGCAGCTTCACCACCAAGTAATCCATCAACATCTGCTTCAGTTACAATTGGATCTTTGAAAATTGGACCTTCACCTTTGATAAAATCTAAATGCATTCCCATTTCATTCGGAATTACTAAAATATCAGAAAATAAAATAGCAGCATCAACACCAACTATATCTAAAGGCTGAATTGTAACTTCAGCAGCTAGTTTTGGATTGTGACAAAGATTTAAAAAGTTTCCTGCTTGAGCTCTAACTTTCATATACTCAGGAAGATATCTTCCTGCTTGTCTCATCATCCATACAGGTGTATATGGAGTTGGTTTTCTAAAACATGCATCTACAAATATTTTTGACATTTTTTACCTTTATTTTAATGTTTTCCTACTTTTCCTAAAAAGAAAAGTCCTGCTGATAATATTCCAATTGATAATGCAAAATAAAGCATTTGTAATGCTCCATCATAATTTGTATGCAATACCTTTTGAAAAAAACTTACAATTAAAACCATTACAATAACTTTTGCAATTTTGTCTTTTAATTGATCTAAAGAGTGAATAGCTAAGATATTATTACCTGATTTACTATTTTCTGCTGCGTCAATTTTTGAAATAAATAGTTCATATAAACCAAATGCAAAAATCAACATAACAACTGCAATTAGATATAAATCAACTGCACCAATAATTTTACTTACAATTTGTTCATGAAAATCTTCAGGATGTAAGCCCTTAAAGTATACATCATATGTATAAACTAAAACTTCAAAAATATCTACTGAAGCCACTATAAAAAGTATTATAGCTCCAATTAGTCCAAAAATAACAGGAAGCAAAACAAATAATCTTGCTTTCCACATAGTACTTTCAAAGAATTTTTCTAACATTTAGATTTCGTTTTCTAAAGCGATCCATTTAAGACCAATTCTAACTGCATTTGTTGCAGCTCCAACTCTTACTTGATCTGCTACATTAAAATAATGAACCACATTTGCAGCATAAATATCTTTTCTAATTCTTCCAACGTAAGTAATATCTGTATCAGTTGAAATAATTGGCATTGGATATTTATTATTCTTTAAGTCATCAATAACTTCTACATTTTCAAAGTTATTTAATACTTCTCTCACTTTTTCAACATCAACATCTACATTTTCATTGAATGTTACTGTAATTGATTCACTATGAGATCTTAAAACTGGAACTCTTACACAAGTTGCTGCAATTTGCATCTCTTTATGCATGATTTTTTGAGTTTCTTTTACCATTTTCATTTCTTCTTTAGTAAAGCCACTATCAGTTGCAACATCAATTTGTGGAATTACATTTAATGCAATTTGATGAGGGAATGCTTTAATATCTGCTTCATCTAACTTAAATGCAAAAAATGCTTGCATTTGTTTTACAAGCTCTTCCATACCTTTTTTACCAGCACCCGAAACTGCTTGGTAAGTTGAAACATCAACTCTTTTGATTCCATATAATTCATCTAATGGTTTTAAAGATAACACCATTTGAATTGTTGAACAATTTGGATTTGCAATAATCCCTGTTTCTCTCCATGATCTTATATCTTCTGGATTAACTTCAGGCACAACTAAAGGAACTTTTGGATCCATTCTAAAATGACTAGTATTATCAATTACAACAGCTCCAGCTTCAACTGCAAATTTTGCAAATTGTTCAGAAACACTTCCCCCTGCACTAAAAAATGCTATTTCTACATCATTTTCTTCAAAACAAGTTTCAGTTAATTCTAAAACTGTAATCTCTTTGTTCATAAATTCAATTTTTGAACCAGCACTTCTTGAACTTGCTAATGGTATTAATTTATTAATAGGAAAGTTATATTCTTCTAAAACTCTAAATAACTCTTCACCAACTGCACCAGTAGCTCCAACAACTGCAACATTAAACTTTCTCATCTTTCTATTCTTCCTCTTTTTTATCTAAATTATTTTCATCTATAATATCTAATAAATTTGATGCTTTATTTGTTTCAGGATCAATTGTTAGTGATTCTAAAATTTCTCCATCTTCTGTATATCTTATGATATTTCCATTTTCATCTAATTCAATTTCTTCATCTTCTTTTGGACATTTTGCAATTGATACAACTTTATCATTTTTATCTACATTTACAATAATTACACCGGCTGTATTTCTACCTGCTTTTCTAATTGCTTGCATATCAACTCTAATCATCTTTCCAATAGAAGTTAATAACATTAAATCTTGTGTATCATCAACTAAAACTTCACCTACAACATTACCTGTTTTTGGTGATAATTTCATTGATATAACTCCAGAACCTGCTCTATTTGTAAGTCTATATTCACTTACAGTTGTTCTTTTTCCAATACCTTTTTCAGATACTGTTAATAGCTCTTGCTCTTCGTTACTTACAACATCAGCATCAACTACAAAGTCTATATCATGTTTGAATTTAATACCTCTAACACCTCTAGTACTTCTTCCTTGATCTCTTGTTTTTTCGATTTCAAATCTAATACATTGTCCCATACTTGTAAAAATCATCAAATATTGAGTTTCAACATCCGCAATTTTTGCAGTTACGATTTCATCTAAATCATCAAGAACAATCGCTCTTACACCATTTGATCTAATATTTGAGAATTCACTTAATGAAGTTCTTTTAATTACACCATTTCTTGTGAAGAATACTAATGATTTTGATTCATCGAAATCTGGTGTTGGAATAATTTCCATAATTTTTTCATCAGGTCTTAAGTTAATTAAGTTAACAACTGCTTTACCTTTTGCTGTTCTACTTCCTTCTGGAATTTTATATACTTTTAACCAATATAATTGACCCATATTTGTAACAAACATCAATGTATCATGAGTATTACTTACGAAGAATTTCTCAATGAAGTCATCATCGTGCGTAGTAACAGCAACTTTACCTTTTCCTCCACGTCTTTGTTTTTCATAAGATTTAATAGGAACTCTTTTTACATAACCATTATGAGTGATAGTAACTACCATTGGCTCATTTGGAATTAAATCTTCAATATCAATTTCATCGTAAGAATCTTCAATCTCAGTTCTTCTATCACTTGCGAACCTTTCTTGAATTTCTGTTAATTCTTCTTTGATAATTTCATTTAATTTATCTTCAGATTTTAAAATTGATTCTAATTCTGCAATTAATATCATCAATTCTGCATATTCAGCTTCTAATTTATCTCTTTGAAGACCTGTTAATCTTCCTAATCTCATATCTAAAATAGCTTGAGATTGAATTGGACTTAATCCAAATCTATTTTGTAAATTATCTTTAGCTTCGGCATCATTAGCACTTGCTCTGATTATTTTAACTACTTCATCAATATTATCTAAGGCAATTTTTAAACCCTCTAAAATATGTGCTCTTGCTTTTGCTTTTTCTAAATCAAAGATAGTTCTTCTGATAATTACAGTTTTTCTATGAGATAAGAAAATATTTAATAACTGAGGTAAATTAAATACTTTTGGTTCTTTATTATGAACAGCTAATAAAATAATACCAAACGTTGTTTCCATAGGAGTTGATTTGTATAAATTATTTAAAACAATCTCACTCATAGCATCTTTTTTAAGTTCAATTACAACTCTAATACCTTCTCTATCAGATTCATCTCTAACTTCTGAAATACCATCAATTTGTTTATCTTTAGCAAGGTTTGCAATAAGTTCTATTAATCTTGATTTATTTACTTGGTATGGCAGTTCATCAAGAACAATAATCTCTTTTTTCCCTCTTGTCTCAATATGATGTTTAGCTCTAATTCTTACACGTCCTCGACCTGTATTATAAGCATCTATTATTCCTCGTCTACCAAAAATTGTTCCACCTGTTGGGAAATCTGGTCCTTGAATAAACTGCATTAATTCATCCGCTGTAACATCCGGATTATCAACTGTATATAAAACTGCATTTAATAACTCAGTAATATTATGAGGAGGAATTTTAGTTGCCATTCCAACTGCGATTCCTTCACTACCATTTAATAAAAGAGTAGGAACTCGAGTAGGAAGAACCGACGGTTCTTTCATTGTATCATCATAGTTAGGAGTAAAATTAACAGTATCTTTATCTAAATCTCTTAATACTTCTTCTGCTATTTTAGTCATTCTAGCTTCTGTATATCTCATAGCAGCAGCACTATCACCATCAATAGATCCAAAGTTTCCTTGACCATCAACTAAAGGCGCTCTCATTGAGAAAGTTTGCGCCATTCTAACTAAAGCATCATAAACAGAAATATCACCATGTGGATGATACTTACCAATAACATCTCCAACAATTCTTGCTGATTTTTTGTATGCTGATTTTGAAGTAATATTCAAATCATGCATTGCAAATAAAATCCTTCTATGCACAGGCTTTAAACCATCTTTTGCATCAGGTAATGCACGACCAATAATAACACTCATAGAGTAATCTAAATATGAAGCTTTAACTGAGTCTTCAATATTTATGTCTATAATATCTTGATTTTCGAAAAGGTTTTCCATAAAAAAAGGCCTTTGTAATATAAAATTGTATTATTTTATCCAAAAAGGACTTAGTATAAGTTGTAATAGATTTTTTTAATAAAAAAAAAGGGATAAAAGTCAAAACTTTCATCCCTTTTTATAATTTTTCTTTGAAAATTAATTTTCGTTCTTATGGTTAACCAATATTGAATAAATCTCATCTTTTAATTTTAACTTTTCTTTTTTCTTAGATTCAATTTCAAACTGATCAGCATGCGATTTCTCAAGTTTTGTAATTGCATCATCTAAAGCATTATGCTCTTCAAAAAGTTTATGGAAATGCCCATCTTTTTGTTTTAATTCTGTGATTAGATCTCTATATTCGTGAAACATTTTACATCCTATTAATTTAATTTAACTAAATAATTTTACTCTTTATCTACTTAATATTTTGTAAACTCTAAATTAACTTCTAAAATCTGCGTTTATTTTCACATCTTCGTATGTACATAAAGTGAGCTTACTCACTTTATAAAAATCTAATTTAACTTCTGTAGTCAGCATTTATTTTCACATACTCATAACCTAAGTCACAACCGTATGCTGTAAATTTACCATCGCCTAAACCAATATCACAAACAATTTTATATTGAGCTTTTTTAAGTACCTCACCTGCTTGTGCTTCAGTATCGGCATCAAAACAAATTTCACCTTTATTAAATACAACCACATCATTATAAGAAATAACTAATTTTTCATCATCACAATCAATTCTTGAAGCACCAATAGTTGAAGCTATTCTTCCAAAGTTTGGATCTTCACCAAAAAGTGCAGTTTTTACTAATAATGAGTTTGATAATGCTTTTGCTGCAATCATAGCTTGTTCATTTGAAACTGCATTTATTACTTCAAATGCAGCTACTTTCTTAGCACCTTCACCATCAGCTACCATTAACATAGCCATATCATACATTACTAATCTTAGAACTTCAGCAAAAGCTTCTTTATCATATGCATTTGAATTTCCATTTGATAACACCATTACCGTATCATTTGTTGAAGTATCACCATCAACTGAAATTGCATTAAAAGTTGTTTCACTATTTGTTTTTAAAGCTTCCATAATATCACCATAAGGAGCAGCTGCATCTGTACAAATAAAACAAAGCATAGTTGCTAGATTTGGATTTATCATTCCAGCACCTTTTGCAACAGCACCTATTTTAAATGAGCTTCCATCTTCAAGTTTTACTTCATACATACAAGATTTAGCATAAGCATCAGTTGTCATAATAGCTTTGCTTAGGTTCTCACCACTTTTTGCACTTAAGTTAAATCTTTTTGCACCTGCAACTAATTTTTCCATAGGTAATCTATTTCCAATTACGCCCGTTGAACTCATTATTGGATTTACCAATTTTAAAGAGCCAAAATCAAGTTTCGAAAATAAAGTATCAATATCAGAGATACCTTTTCTTCCTGTTAATGCATTTGCATTTTTAGAATTGATTAAAACAAAATTTGTTTTAAAACCTTCTTCGTATTGTAAAAAATGCTTTAAAGGAGCTGCTTGGAATCTATTTTCTGTAAATATAGCTGCAACAGTACAAGGTTTATCACTATAAATAAATCCTAAATCATTATTTCCATTTGGTTTAAGCCCAGCATGAATTCCATCACAATAAAATCCATCTATTTGATCAAAATAACCCTTAATTGGTAAAATAGTAAACATTTTTATATATCCTCTGGTTGTGTAGTTAAATTTATAATTTTTTTAGCTCTTGCAATACCTTTTTGAGATCCTACTAACAATAATTTACAATTTGCATTTATTGACATTGATCCCTTTGGCATTTGAATAAACTTGCCTTTTTCTTCTGTAATCCCAATAATAGATACTTTTAGTCTATCTCTTAAATGTAAATCTTTTATTTCTCTATTAACTGTCCATGAATGCTCACTAACAAATACTTCTTCCATATCAATAGGAGTATCTCTTTTATATAAAAATTCATCTAGAACATTTTCCATATCAGGTCTTATAGCCATTGCACTTACTCTTTTTGCCATAAGGGATGGAGTTGCAACAACCTTATCAGCCCCAAGTTTCATAAGTCTAATTTTTTCATTTTGTGTTTCTGCATTTGAAATAATTAAAAAAGGACTTCTTCCTAACTCTTTTTCATAAAGTCTTACAGACGCAATTAAAGTAATATTATCTGAAATATTTTTTGATAAAGATATGGCACCTTTTGCAGAAGATAAATGAGATTTCAAAAAAGCTGTTTCTTTATATGGCTCATCTCTCACATAATAAGGATAGTTATTCTCTTTTGCAATTGCTTCTATATCATCACTTGGATCAACAACAACAAATGGAATATGATTTTCTCTGAATTGTTTAGCTAATTGTGCTGTATATTCATTATGATAAAAAATTACAAAATGTCTTCTTAGTCTTGCTATTTTATAAAGCATTTTTCTTTCCTTTAGTAATTCACGCAAAGGTCCATTTGAAATAACATCAATTACAATACCAACTGCAAAAATTAAACTTGCAAACCCTGCTAACATCAACCATACAGTAAATACTATTGTTTCATTTTTAAAATTTGATTCATTTAATGCCCCAAATCCTGTGTTAGTAAATGTATATGCAGATTGAAAGATTGCATGCATTATGGTGTAGTCTTCAAGATAAACATATCCTAAAGTTCCTATCATCATAACCAACTGAATTAATATTAAGGGTAACCTTAAAGGTTTAAGTTGCGAGTATATTAGTGGATTTAAATCGTATTGAGGTTTGACTGTTCTTATTTCCCAGCCGATGGCCCTCTTTAGCCTAGTAAAGATGCTCATGAAAGCACTTTTCTAGCGCCTTCTTATGAGTGTTTTTTAAGAGTTCTTAACTCTTTTGCAGAAACTTTTAATTTAGTTGTAGTTCCATCTTCTAATGTAACTCTAACTGTTCTAATATTTGGCAAAAATCTTCTTTTAGTTCTATTTTTTGCATGACTTACGTTGTTTCCAGACATAGGTCCTTTTCCTGAAATTGCACATCTTCTTGACATTTGTCTTCCTTCTATAGTGAAAAATATTTGCGTATTCTACCTTAATTTTCTTAAGTTAAATTTAAATATTGTCCATTATTGTATTAAATTTCGTTAAATTATTTTCTAAGCTAAACTCAGATGCTAGTTTTCTATTCTCTTTTTTTATTAATTTAAGATCATCTTTTCCTTTTAAAATAGCATCTAATTTGAAGCTCATACTAGCATCTGTAGGAGAATCCATAGAAGCAAATACATCAACAATCTCTTTTGCGTCATTATCAATGCTTACAAATACTGCACATCTACAATACATTGCTTTTATAATATTTGCTGCAAATGTTTTGTTGTATGTTGGTAAAATAAATATATCTGAAGCCAAAAATAAATCATTCATATTTTTATAATCTTCAAGTAAAATTATCTTATCTTGAAGTTTTTGATATTTTGGTATTTGAAATTGCAATGCTCTTATTTGCTGTTTGTCTCCTGCAACTATAGCTTTAAAATCTTCATAAGAAATTGAAGAACAAATTTCCAGAAACTCTTTCACACCTGAAGTTTTAAAGTTTTTTGCTGTAAATAAAATAATCTTATTTTTAACATCAATTTCTAATTCTTCACAAAGTTTATGTTTAACATCTTTATTTTTTTTATATTCAATATCAACACTTGGGTAAATTACTTTTATTTTTTCATGGGAAATTTTAGTTTTTGCTATAACTTCGTTCATTAACGCAAAGCAATTTACAATTGTCATTTTTGCATTTAAAATATTTTCAATTGAATTCTCATCCAAATTACCACTATGAAAATATACATCCGCATACTTTTTCTTAGAAAAAAGTTTCATTATAAAATTTGTATCTTTAAGAATTTCAATATTATCCTGCATTGAAATTTTATCAATTAGAATGTTGTTTGTTTTGTATGATATTTTTATTTTCTGATTCATATTTCTCTTAATCTTAATTTTCATTATTATACTTAAAAGTGCTTTATGATATTATTTAAAGATTTATAGGTAAAAGGATCTATTATTTTAAGCTTACAAAAAAAAATTATATTTCTTGATAGAGATGGTGTAATAAACCATGACCATGGTTATGTAAGTGATATCTCAAAATTTGAATTCATTAATGGTGTTTTTCAAGCTTGCAATCACTTTACTAAACTTGGATATGAAATAATTGTAATTACTAATCAATCAGGAATAGGAAGAAAATATTTTAGTGAAAATGATTTTTTAAATCTTACAAAATGGATGAGTGAAGAGTTTAAAAATAATGGAATAAATATTTTAAAAGTATATTATTGTCCTCATTCACCTAATGAAAATTGTAACTGCAGAAAACCAGAAATTGGAATGATTACTCAAGCTTGCAATGATTTTGATATTGATCTAAATAAATCTTGGCTAATTGGAGATAAAATTTCTGATATTCAAACTGCTCTTAAAGCAAATATAAAAAATAACATCTTAATAAAAAGTTCATACAACGAAAAAAAAGATGAAAAAATTGCTTCATTTACTGCTAATAGCTTATTTGATACAATAAATATAATTAAAAAATAAGGTTAATAATGACTTACAACGATATAGATTTTAATAATAAAACTATTTTAATAACAGGTGGAGCTGGCTTTATTGGTTCTAATTTAGCATTTTATTTCCAAAACAATTTTCCAATGGCTAAAGTTGTAGTTCTTGATTGTTTTAGAAATAGTGAAACTTTTTCAAATGGAAATTTAAAGAGTTTTGGTCATTTTAAAAACTTATTGGGCTTTAAAGGAGTTGTAATAAGTGGAGATATTACTGACAAAAAGCTATTAAAAAACTTAGAATTAAACTATAAGTTTGATTATATCTTTCATCAAGCTGCAATTTCAGATACTACTGTTAGTGAGCAAGATTTAATGATAAGAACAAATGTTAATGCATATGAAGATTTATTAAAAATTGCTATTAATCATAAAGCAAATATGATTTATGCAAGTAGTGCTGCAACTTATGGAGATAGTAATAAATTTGAAATTGGATATGAGCAACCAAATAACGCATATGGTTTTTCAAAAGTAATGATGGATAATATAACTTATGAGTATTTAAAACAAGATTTAGATATTTCAATTGTTGGATTAAAATACTTTAATGTTTATGGTCCAAAAGAGTTTTACAAAAATAAAACAGCCTCAATGATTGTTCAATTTGGACATCAACTTTTAAAAGGTTTGACTCCAAAATTATTTGAAGGAAGTGATAAGATATTAAGAGACTTTATCTATATCGAAGATGTTATACAAGCAAATATAAAAGCATGTAATCCTAAAAAATCAGGTGTTTATAATGTAGGAACAGGAAAAGCTAGAAGTTTCGAAGATATTGTAAATATTTTACAAAAAGAATTAGAAATCAATAATGGTAAAGAATATATTCCAAATCCATTTGTTGGATCTTACCAATTTTTCACACAAGCAAATATTGAATCTACAAAAGAAAATTTAGGATATGAACCAAGACATGAGATGGAAGATGGAATAAAAGCTTATCTTCCTGAAATAAAAAGATTATACAATGAAGAAGTAAAATAATGATTATTTTTAAAAATAAAAGTCCTAGAATATTAGTTATTGGTGATTTAATGATTGATCATTACTTATGGGGAAAATGTGAAAGAATTTCACCTGAAGCTCCTGTTCAAATAGTGAATGTACAAAAAGAAAGTTCTGTACTAGGTGGAGCGGGAAATGTAATCAATAATCTTTGTGCACTTGGTTCTAGAGTTGATGTAATAAGTGTCCTAGGTGATGACTATGTTGCAAATGAACTTAAAGCTTTATTAGAAGATATCAAAGTTCAATCAGATATGCTAATCATTGAGAAAAATAGAAAAACGTCTAAAAAAAGCCGTTTGATAGCTTCTCAACAACAAGTTTTAAGATATGATAATGAAACTATTGAAGATATTTTGAATTCTAGTGAAAAAGAGATAATTAGTAAATTAAGTGCAAATATTTTGAATTATGATGTCATTATACTTTCAGATTATGGGAAAGGTGTCTTAACAACAAAATTAACACAAGAGATTATTTCTATTTCAAATAAAAATAAAGTAAAAGTTTTTGTTGATCCAAAAGGTAAAGATTATAGTAAATACAAAGGTGCATATACACTTACTCCAAATAAAAAAGAAGCAATAGAAGCAACTGATATTGATATAAAAGATAATGAAAGTTTAGAAAAGGCAATCAAAAAACTAAAAGAATTTTGTAATTTAGAAGTTTCACTTATTACTCTAAGCGAAAGTGGAATTGCAATTTTTGATGATAATCTAAGAATCAAACCAACGGTTGCCAGAGAAGTTTATGATGTAACAGGAGCTGGTGACACTGTAATTGCCTCTATTGCTTTTGCTATTGCAAACCATATGAAAATAGATGATGCAATACAATTTGCAAATCTAGCAGCTGGAGTTGTTGTAGGAAAAATTGGAAGTGCAACTGCTTCACTTGATGAAATATATGAATATGAATCAAGCTTAAATAAATCAAACTCTTCTTCTCATATAAAATCTTTTGAAGAGATCAAAGTTTTAGCTAAAAAACTTCGAGATAAAGGGAAAAAGATTATATTTACAAATGGATGTTTTGACATTTTACACGCTGGTCATGTTAAATATCTTGAAGAGGCTAAAAGTTATGGAGATATTTTAATTTTAGGATTAAATGCCGATACTTCTGTAAAAAAACTAAAAGGTCCAACAAGACCTATTAATAATCAAGATGATAGAGCATATATTTTAGCCTCTTTAGAATCTGTTGATTATGTAGTAATTTTTGAAGAAGAAACTCCTTATGAATTAATAAAATTAATTCAGCCACATATTTTAGTAAAAGGTGGTGATTACGAAGGTAAAGATGTTGTTGGTCAAGATATTGCTCAAGAATTAAGGCTTGTTAAATTTGTTGATGGAAAAAGCACAACTAAAATAATCCAAAGGATTCAAAATAATGAAACAAACAATTAAAAATGAATTTTTATCTCACTTAGAAGTTATAAATCTAACGATTGAAACTATGCAAGAAAAACTAGAACTTGCTTCTTTATTAGTAGTTGAGACACTAAAAAATGGCAATAAAATTCTTTTATGTGGAAATGGTGGAAGCGCAGCAGATGCACAGCATATTGCAGCAGAACTAACAGGAAGATACAAAACTGAAAGAAGAGGATTACCAGGAATTGCACTTACAACGGATACCAGTGCTTTAACAGCTATTGGAAATGACTACGGATATGATAGAGTTTTTGATAGACAAGTAGATGCACTTGCAAATAAAGGTGATTTAATAATTGGTATTAGCACTAGTGGAAATAGTAAAAATATTGTTTCAGCTTTAAAACTTGGACGTGAGTTAGGTTGTAAAACCTTAGGATTAAGTGGAAGAGATGGAGGAGCGATGAATGAAGTTTGTGATATAAATCTAATTGTTCCATCAAATGATACTCCAAGAATACAAGAAATGCATATATTATTTGGGCATACTATTTGTCAGATCGTAGATAATGAATTAAGCTAAAACATATGAAAATACTTATAATTAGATATAGTGGTTTGGGAGATATTGTAATGCTATTACAAACATTAGAAAAAGTTAAAATTAAATATAATACATCAAATATAACACTACTTACTGACTCTGCTAATAAAGATATTATTCATTTGACTAATGGTTTAATTAACAATATTATCCCTTTAAATAGAAAATGCTTTAAAGAAAAAAGAATTATAGCTTCTTTAAAAGAGGTCTATTATTTATTTAAAAATATAAGAAAAAGATTTGATATGTGTATTAATTTTCAGAATTTTGGTGAAACTGCAGCACTTAGCTATTTTGTAAATGCAAAAATTAAATTAGGAGCGCAAAGATTGTTCAAAAATCTGTAACAAACAAGTAAAACAAAATACCAAAGGACACAGATTTTTAAACAGCCTTAAGATTTTCTATATATTTTAAGAATAACAAATTTCTTCAACTTTTTATCATCAGTATTTTTTTATGTCTTATTTGGTGTAGACAAATCATATTCTAATTATTTTATAGTTTTTATTATAATTTTGATTATCTAAATAATCTTTTGAAACTTCAAAAAATTATGAGAAAAGCCTCATCAATTACTACAAATTTAATATTTTTATAAGTTTATTTTACTATTGACTCTAAACATTTTAAAATATTTTTTTTATGGTTACATATGGCAACACCTATTGTAATTAGGTTATCATTCATAAATACAATTCCTTTATAATATAAAATTCTATTTAATTTTTTAGTTTTATTTTATCAATATTAGAAACAATCAATATAATTGCTAATATAGGCCCAATATGATTCCCACTCCAAATTGACCAAGAAGATAATGAAGATAAAAAAATCGAACATAAAGTTGCAAATATTGTTGCTTTATGGATAGAACTAATATTTCTTGTTTTTATATAAAAGAATTTAATCAAATATGATATAAATATTAAAAAAGAAAATGCTCCAATCAAACCTGAATCAAGAAGTAATTCTAACCATATATTATGAGAATGTTTAACTTCTTCATTTGAATCTTTATGCTTAATAATTATGTAATTATCTGTACTACTTTTAATTCCATGACCTGTTAAAATTGCTGTTTTAAATCTATCAAAACTCTCTTCGTAAACAGTAAATCTACCAGACATTCTATCTCCCTTAGAAGAAAATGTTGATTGAAAACTTTTTACACGTTCTTGTATTTGAGGAGAAATTTCAAAAGCTAAAAATGATGCAATAAAAAGAGATACTATAAAAAAAAGAAATTCTTTATTAAATATATTACCTTTATTTTTTATCAAAAGAAACAAACTTAAAGATACTATAGTAGCTAACATAGCAGTTCTTGAAGTTGATGCTAAAATACCAATAAAAGAAATTATTATAAACATAAGTTTTAATTTTGATGGTTTTAAATAATATAAAAAAATACTTAAAGGAATAATTGCCGAAGTAAATATTTCAATAAGATGAAAACCATTAGCAACTTTTGCCTTAACTTCACCCAATGTTTTTATATAAGCTAAAGCATTAACATCAAAATATATACTTATTATTGTTATTATTTCCATGCAAATTGAGGAAAAGAATAAAATATATAGAGCAAAAATAAGATTCTTTTGTTTATTTATTGAATAAGAGTATAAATATAATCCAGAGATTAAAACAGAAATAGAAGAAAAGAAAAATGATCCATATTTACTAATAGATAATCCTACATTTGTAGAAAAAGGTACTGTAATAGCTACAAAAGCAGTAAATATTATAAAAGTTTTAAAGAATCCATCTTTAAATACTTTTAATTCTTTATTTCTATAAATTAAATAAAGAATGGAACATAAAATAATAAATAATGTGCTATTGTAGATACCTCTACCAATATATGTAAAAAGTATTAAAAATGGAAATAATATGGAAACTACTACTTCAACATTAATATTCTTTATAAAACTATCTTCTTTTATCATCTACTTCCTTTATTTAACTATCAAATTAATGATTTGATTAACA
This sequence comes from Arcobacter sp. s6, assembly GCF_040884245.1. Classification (NCBI taxonomy): domain Bacteria; kingdom Pseudomonadati; phylum Campylobacterota; class Epsilonproteobacteria; order Campylobacterales; family Arcobacteraceae; genus Arcobacter; species Arcobacter sp. s6. The sequence continues at coordinate 34,633 of NZ_JBEVTN010000015.1, forward strand.
GTAATTGATGCCATACATTCCATATTTGTAGGACACTTTGTTTTATAACAAGGATGACATTTTATATCTTCACTTGGCTTTAGGTATTCATGAATTCCAGTATATGGCATAAATTTAACGCAATGTTTTATATCAGTTGAACCAAATATTGTAATTGTGTTTGTTCCAACTCCAGCAGCTATATGCGATGGTCCACTGTCATTTCCTATATATAAATCAACTTCTGCTAGTAAATTTTTTAATTGGGTTAAATTAGTTTTATTTACAAAAGAGGTAACTTCATTATTCTGAAAATTTTTCAATATAAATTCAGATTCTTCAAGTTCTAACTCACTACCAATTAAAACTATTTGATAATTGTTTTTTACTAATTCTTTTATTAAATTAAGATAATTATTAACTCCCCATTTTTTACTAAGCCATCTTTCACTTGTTCCTGTTGAAATTGCAATAACTCTATTATCACTATTTTTTTCAAATAAATTTGATTTACTGGTAGGTAATTTTATAAAACCATTGTCTTTTTCAAAATATTCATCAACAATTCTTTCATCAAACCCTGTTAATTTAATCATTTCCGAAGCAGATTTTGAATGCACTTTAATATCAAATATTTTTTGAAATAGATTAAAAGATTTGTTTATTACTTTCTTCTTTGAAATTGCAAGATTCAAAAAATGAGACGGTCTATTACACTGTAAATTTATTACTAAATCAAAATCTTTATTTTTAACTAAAGATAAAGTTTGAAAGAATTTATTATGTATAATAAATTCATCAAAATAACCACTATCAGAAAATAAACCTTTACCAATTCCTGATGTTAAAAATGTAATTTCACTATCTTTAAAAAAAGCTCTAAAAGCTCTAAAAGTTGGCTCTAAAGTTACTAAATCACCTAATGAAGTAAATCGTATAATTAAGATTTTTTTCATTATTTATCACCACTAATAATTAGATTCTTCCACTCATACTCTTCACTATAAGTTTCTTGAAAAATTGTTTCTATCATAAATTTTGTCACTCTTGTTGAATTATATGAATTATGAGCTTTTTGCCATCCATTTTTAGCTATTTCTTTTCGTTCTTCATCATTATTTATATAGTAAGAAATCTTTTTTAAGCACTCTTTTTCATCATTAAAGAATACTATTTCATCTTTATTAAATAAGATTTCAATATCAGGAATATTTTTTGAAATAACCATAGAACCGTTTGCCATTAGTTGAATCAATCTATCAGAAGAGTACAAAGAAGTCTCATGGTCACGACTTAAATTTAGAGAAATTTTACTTTTAAAGATAGTTTCTAAAAATTTATTTCCTAATAAAACTGTCTCTTTTGTATTTCCAAAAATATCAAATTTAATATCTTTTAAAGAGTTTTTTAAATTTGTTATAAAACTCTCTCTTTCTTTATCTAATCTTCCTGCAAAAAAAAGCTCTCTATCAAAATCTTCTTCCTCAAATGCTTTATATACTTCAATTGAACTATCACACATATTTGGAAGATAAGAGATCTTTAAATCTTTATTTTCAAAATTTATTTCTGGAAAATCTTTTATTCCAGTTGTAGTAAATAAAACATCAATATATTTTATTTTAGATTTAATTGAAGACAGATTTTTTAACCAATCAACCCACCACATAGCTATTTTAATATTTGGATATTTTTTTCTAATCAAAGATAAAACTTCACCATCAATAAGTTCTGTATGACCTAAAAGAATTAAGTCAGGTTGTATATTATTAATCGAAGCAAATAAAGATTTAATCATTTTATTTATTCCAATTTTTTTAAAACCAAATACTCTATATACTTTTGAAATATCTCTATAACTAAAATCACAAACTAAATGGCCGTTTCTAATTAATCCATTAGAAATTTTCTTATCCATTGAATAAAAAACTGCATCTTTTTTTAAAAGTGAAAAATTTGCAACATGTAAAATTTTCATACTATTTCACATCCCTAATAAAATTTACAATCCTATCACAAGCCTTGCCATCACCATAAGGATTATGAGCTTTTGACATAGTGTTGTATTCAGATTCATCATCTAAAAGCTTTTGAGCTTCTTCTATGATAGCTTGAGGATTTGTTCCTACTAATTTTACAGTTCCAGCATCTACTGCTTCTGGTCGCTCTGTTGTATCTCTCATTACAAGTACTGGTTTTCCTAGAGATGGCGCTTCTTCTTGTACTCCACCTGAGTCTGTTATTATAAAATATGATTTATTCATCATATAGATAAAGCTTTCATATTGAAGTGGATTTATTAGATATACATTTGGAGTATTTGAAAGTATTTCATTTACTGGTTTTTGTACATTTGGATTTAAGTGTACTGGATATACTATATCTATATCAGGATTATTAGTAGCAAGAGTTTTTAGAGCTTCACAAATATTTATAAATCCTTGTCCAAAGTTTTCTCTTCTATGACCAGTTACTAGAATGATTTTTTTATCATCTTGTAGTTTGTATTCACTATTTATATTAGCAATAATTTTATTTTTTAATTCACTACTATTTTCTATTTTATCTAATGCTAAAAATAGTGCATCTATAACTGTATTACCAGTTACTATAATATTTTTAGGATCTTTATTTTCTTTTAAAAGATTATTTTGGCTAGTTGTAGTTGGAGCGAAATGATAGTTAGCTAATACACCAGTTATTTGTCTATTTGCTTCTTCAGGCCATGGACTATACATATCACCAGTTCTAAGACCTGCTTCAACATGTCCTACTTTTATTTTATTATAAAAAGCTGCTAATGAAGATGCACTTGTAGTTGTAGTATCACCATGAACTAAAACAACATCAGGATTAAAGTCATTTAAAACATCTTTTAAACCTAAAAGAACATTTGAAGTAACATCAAAAAGATCTTGTCCAGGTTTCATAATATTCAAATCATAATCAGGAATAATATCAAACATATCAAGAACTTGATCTAACATTTCTCTATGTTGTGCTGTTACACAAACTTTTGAAATAATACTTTCATCTTTTTCAAATGCTTTTACTAATGGTGCCATTTTTATGGCTTCTGGTCGTGTTCCGAATACTAGTAAGACTTTTTTTCTCATAAAACTGCCTTATATTCGTTTAAAGTCTCTTTTGCAATTTCAATCCAATCAAAATGAATATTTACCATCTCTTTTGATTTATCTCCCATTTGATCAATATCGTTATCAAGAAGTTTATCAATTTTTAGGGCTAAATCTTGAGGATTCTCTTTTTCACATAAAAAACCATTTTCACCATCTTTAATAATAACTGGAATTCCACCAACATTTGTTCCAACTAAAGGTAAAGAAGCAGCCATTGCCTCAAGTCCACTAATACTTGTAGCTTCCATTAATGAGGGTAATATTGATAAATCAGCAGCACTATAATAATCTATGATTTCATCATGCTTTTTTGAACCTAATAAAATATACCTATTTTTAAAGTTTTTTTCTAAAACTGATTTAACTTCCTCAAATTGTTCACCATCACCTATAAACAAAAGTTTTAAATCTTGATTTTTTATATATTTTGTTGCAAGAGCTAAAAAGTTAACTCCATTTTTCCAAACCATTCTTCTTGTAACAATACCTAGTTTTTCATTATCTTTTATTCCAAGTTCATCTCTTAATTTTTTTCGAACTTCAATATTTCTTGTAAATTTATCAGAAATAACACCATTTGAAATAAATACTTTTTTTGCATTAAACTCAAAAGGAACATCTAAAAGTTCTTCACTTGGAGCTAAGAAAAGTTTTGGTTTATTAAATAATCTTTTTAATAGTGAAATTCTATATCCACCTTTTTTTATTCTTTTTAAATATCCTGAAGTATGATTTGTATAAACTAATGGGATATCTTTAATATTATAAAATTCTAAAGGTCTCATACCGTGAATATGGATAATATCAAATTTTTCTTTTTTGATTAATTTTTTTAAGAAATTATTTATTTGTAAACCATAAGAAAATCCAATAAATTTAAGTTTAAATCTATGAATATCAACACCATCAACAGTTTCAAAGGCTTTTTGACTATCATCAACAAATTTTGTTGCAACACTTACTTTACATCCAATATTTTTTAACGCTTGTGACAACTCATAAACGTGGGCTGTTATTCCTCCAACTGTTGGTGGATAATCAAGACTTACCATTAATATATTCAAATTTATAACTCCAAAACTTTTTTATAAACTTCAATTGTTCTATTCACCATATTCCCCAAAGAAAAATTACTAGATATGTAATTATACCCATCAAACTTTAAATCTCTTGATTTCAGAATATTATCGGACAACTCTTTTTCATCTCCAACTTCAAAAAAGAATCCATTTTCATTTTCAATGATGATATCTTTTACTCCACCATGATTAGTGGCGATTACTGGAGTATTCATAGCTATTGATTCTGCAACTGCACGTCCGAAGCTTTCTGGCTTTTTTGAGCTACTTACGACTACATTACTCAAAGCATAGATTTCTGCTATTTTACTTTGGCTTCCTGTAAATATTATATTCTCTTCTAAATTCAATTCATTAACTAGTTTTTTTAATGAGTTTAAATAATCCTGCTTGTCACTTCTTACTCCACCAACTATTAGTGCCACAACATTTGGTATTTCTTTTTTTACAAGAGAAATAGCTTTTATAAATGTTTCATAATCTTTTAATTGTGTAACTCTTCCCACACTTGAGATTATAAATTTATCTCCTAAATGATTTTCTTTTTTGAAACTATTTATAAAATCATTTGATATATTTTTTGGATTAAAAAGTTCTAGATCTATTCCTCGAGGAATCACTGTAATTTTATTTTCTGGTGTTTGATAATGCTTTTGTATATACTCTTTTATACTATTACTCACACATATTACAGCATCTGATTTTTGCATAATTGAGCTATAAAATCCAACACTATTAAAACCGTGAACAGTACTAACAACTTTTATATTTAAATTTTTATTCGCAAAATGAACAAGCCATGCTGGAACTCTGCTTCTTACATGAATAATATCTGGCTTCAATTCTTTCAAAATCTTTTTTAATGCACTCACTCTTGAAAATGCTGTAAAAATATTTTTACTACATACATCAAATTTTATATATTTTCCACCATCAATATTTATTTGATTTTCTAGTTTTCCCCCTGCACTAATAACATATGACTCAATTTCTAATTTTACATATTCACGATTTAGTTCAACAACACCTCGTTCAACTCCACCTTCATTTAATTCAGGAAGTAACTGTACTATTCTCATATATTATAATTTCCAAGAAGGATGTGGAACAATTCCTTTCACATCAACAATAATCTTTTCATTTTTAATCAAACCATCATACTGCTCTTGGGTAATTGCTTTAAATTTATTATGTCCTACCGCAACTACAATAGCATCATATTTTTTTGAATTCTCAAATGGATTCTCAACAAAGTTATAATTATAATATCCCTTATCTTTTTCATCAATCCAAGGTTCATATACATCAATAACTGCTCCATAGTCTTGTATCTCTTTTATGATATCAACTACTTTTGTATTTCTAATATCTGGACAGTTTTCTTTAAAAGTTAATCCCATAATTAAAACATTTGAATCTTTTATAATTTTTCCAGCTTTAATCATAAGTTTAATAGTTTTTTCAGCTATATATTTACCCATACCATTATTGATTTGTCTTGCACCTAAGATTAGATTTGGTTTATATCCTAGTTCTTCAGCTTTATGTGTTAAATAGTATGGATCAACACCAATACAATGTCCACCAACTAATCCTGGCTTCAATTTTATAAAGTTCCATTTAGTTGCTGCTGCTTCTATTACATCATTTGTACTTATATTCATAGTATCAAAAATTAAAGCTAATTCATTTATCAAAGCTATATTTACATCTCTTTGGGTATTTTCTATTACTTTTGCTGCTTCAGCTACTTTAATTGAGCTTGCTTTATGAGTACCTGCTATTATGATTGATTTATACAATTCATCTACAATATCAGCTATTTGAGGAGTTGAACCAGCTGTTATTTTAAGAATTTTAGTAACTGTATGTTCTTTATCTCCTGGATTAATTCTCTCAGGACTATATCCACAAAAGAAATCTTTATTAAAAATCATTCCTGATTCTTTTTCTAATTCAGGAACACAAACCTCTTCTGTAACACCCGGATAAACAGTTGATTCATAAATTACAATATCATCTTTCTTAAGAACTTTTCCAATAGTTTGAGAAGATTTAATTAAAGGAGTTAAATCAGGTCTATTTGAAGAATCTATTGGAGTAGGAACTGTTACAATATAAACATTACAATCTTTGATATCTTCAATACTAGTTGAATAAACCATACCATTTTCAATAGATTCTTTAACTTCAGTTTCTGTTAATTCTAAAGTTCTATCAAAACCTGCATTTAATTCATCAACTCTTGGCTTATTAATATCAAAACCTACTACAGAGTATTTTTTACTAAAAGCATGAGCTAGAGGTAATCCTACATAGCCTAAACCTATTATGCATATTTTTTTATTCAATTTTTTTCCTTTAAAATAAATGCTTTAAAAAATTTTATATTTTTACTTTTTTAAGCAATTTTGCAAAATTAATTTTTTCATCATCCATATCTTCTATTATTTTTACAAGTCTATGATATTTTGTATTCTCTTTTTTAGAGTCTAAATCTACTATATTTATTTTAGCATTACTGTTAGCTCTTACTTCACTTAACATTGATGTTGAGTCAGTTGTTATAAAAAACTCATCACAAACAGCTATAAAATCTCCAATAGGATTTATATTTGGTTCTTCTGAATAAATTAGCTTATAATCAAATTTATATTCATTAATCAAATTTTCAATCTCTTTTGATGTTCTTCTTGAAGTTGTAATATATTTCAAATAATCGGGATATTTCTCAAAAATATCATCTAATTCATCTTTTATAAGTTCATATTCCATATCAAAAACATCATTATCACCACCTATTATAATTGCCAAGGATTTCTTTTCTTCAACTTTTTTTACATAACCTTTCTCCCTAGGAAAAGAAAGATTTAAAGGAAGTGCCAGGATATTATCTTGTCTTATAGGATTATCATGTTCTTGAGCGATAATATAGTAAAAATCTTTAAATTTATAAGATTTTGGAAGCATTAAAGCTATTGCTTTTTTATTGTATTTTTTTGAAATAAATTTATTAAAATAATAAGTTCCAGAACCAGCACTAATAATAGCATCATAGAAATCACCATAATATTTTTTATAATCTTTAAATAAAAAATCTGTGTAATATCCTAATTTATCAAAAAAATAGGATAAAGCTTTATGAAATTTTGATTTGAATTTAACTTCTAAAATATCATAACTAACATCTTTTATTTTACAAAATGCAATTGATTGATTAAGGTGACCTGGTTTCCCGTCACTTATTATTAGGATTCGTTTCATATATTTCCCTATAATGACTTTTAAATCTTTTATGCGGCCAAAACCACTGTTTTTTATCTTCTAAGATTATATCAGATATTGCATTAGCTTCTAATTGGGAAATTTGTTTTAAATCCTCTTTTTCATTATCTGTTTTAAGAGGAGTAATAGGTTCATATACTTTTATTTTATATTTATAGTCATCCTGATTAAAAATAGCAATAGGTACAATATATGCATCAAATTTTCTAGCTAGCATAGCGCTTGAAGAGGTTTGATAAGCTTTTTTTCCTAAAAACTCTACTTCTTCTCCATCTTTAGAGTTTATATTTTGATCAATTATTAATGAGACAGCTTCTTTTTTCATCATAGCTTTTACTAATGTTTTTAAAGCTCCACTCCTAAAAACAATTTTACTTCCTGATGCTTCTCTTGCTTTTATTAGAAATTCATCTATTTCATTAAAGTTTGATTCACGCGCCACTTGATAAACTGGAAATAAAAATTTATTAAAATAATAACTCATCATTTCCATATTTCCATAATGAGCAGAAATTATAATAATTGGTTTATTTTCTTTTCTTAAATTTATAAGAATATCTTCATTTTCAATTTGAACAGTTTCTTTTAATTCTTTATCACTAACATCTAAATTTTCAATCATTGATTGAACCCATAAAACCATATTAAAATATGAATACTTTTGAATCTCTTTTATTTCATTTTTAGATAAAGAGTTTTCAAAAACTAAATTTAGATTTGCTTCAATGATTTTATTTGTCTTTTTTGCAAAAATATATCCTAAATTTGCAATAATTCTAAAGAAACCTCTTCTTAGTGATTTAGGTGACTTTCTTAAAACAAAAACAACAATTAAAAAAAGTCTATAAACTATTTTTTTCATCATTAAATCTTTATTTCTAAATCTTCTGGACTTTCCAATTTATCAATATTTGATTGTATCAAAAATGATTTATTTGATAAATCTATTTCTAAAGTATTGTTATTTAATACATATTCAACTTTTGGTCTTGATAAATCTTGATTTATTGCAATATTTAATGAAATCATGAATGACATCCATTGCATAACTTCTAAAGAAGGCAATAAATCCTGATATTTTAAAATATCATTTTTTGAAGGTAAGGATTTTTTCGAAAATTTAATTGTGTGAGCAACAACTACTCTTGATGTATGTAAAAAATCATAATTTAAACCATTTAAAATAAAATCAAAAGCATTGTCATTTGATTTGTAAAAGTTTAATGTAGAACCAATTGAATGTAATTTTGATGCAATAACTAATAAAGTTCTAAATTTACTATCTAAATTATGCATTGGTTTTAAAACATCAAAAATTTTACCAGCATTAGAGCCCAAATAAGCACTTTGTTTCTCATCAATTTGAAATCTATCAAGAAGAGATCTTACACTTACATTAAAGTTCTCAGGAAATTTATGATTTGAGTTTCTTAGTAAATCAGTTAAATAAACACCTTCTCTAACACCAACACCTGAAGTTACAACTTCTTTTATATTTAACTCATCTAAAATAGTTTTGAAAATAAAAGTACCCTCTTTTATAGTATCAAATCTATCTTTTTTTACACCTACAGATTTTAAATCATCATTATTTTGTGCATTTATGATTTTATTAAATAATGGAGTTTCATTTTTTACACTGTAAGTATATCCGTGCAATATATCTAGGGGATAATCATTTTTAGACATAACTATTTTTGAAAATGCCCTAATACTTCCACCAATTCCAACAACCTTTTGTGGAATTTCAATACCTAATTCAAAAATCTTTTTTAAATTATCTAAAATATTTTTTCTTGCACCTTCAATGTCATTTTTATTAAAATACAATTCTTTTATTCTAACAGTACCAATATTCAATGATATAGATTTTTCTATTTTTCCATCTCGTATAAAAGAAAACTCAGTAGATCCACCACCTATATCCATAGTTATGAAAGTATTAGCATGTAAAAGATTTAATGCAGCAACCCCACCATAATATGCCTCTTTTTCTCCATCAATAACTTTTATATTAAGACCTAATTCTTTTTGAACTCTTGATATAAAAACTTTTGAGTTTGGAGCATCCCTTAATGCTGATGTTGCTACACAGATGATTTTTCTTGATTTTAGTGCGTGAGATATATTTAAAAAAGATTTTAAAGATTCATAAGCTCTTTGCATAGGAATATCTTGAAGATTTCCGTTATTTTCATAACAACCTTCAGATATTTTAACCCTGCTTTTTGTTTCATTTATTAAACTAAAAGAGAATCTAGAGCTTTTTTGTAATACAACCATACGCATTGAGTTAGACCCAATGTCGATAATAGTTGTTACTTTAGACATTAAGCTTCTTCTTCCATTAATTGTTCATACTTGAATTTTAATTCTTCCATTGTCTCTTGATTATCTGGATCAATAATAATACAGTCTACTGGACAAACTTCAATACATGAAGGTTCTTCATAATGACCTACACACTCAGTGCATCTATCCGAATCTATAATATAAATTGGATCACCCTCTTCAATAGCGTAGTTTGGGCACTCTTCTCTACATGCATCACATGCAATACATTCATCAGTAATAATTAAAGACATACAGTTTCTTCCTAGTTGAATTATTTATGTGGAGTTATAACCTATTTCTCTTTAATAAATTCTTTAATTAGCTCAAATTTTTCTTTATTTTTAGATATAAGTAGAAATTTATCTGTTTTATGAATGAATAAATCATTGCAAATATATAAAGCTGCTTCAATATCAAAAATTCTAATTTCACCTGCATATAAAACAAAATTATAATTTTTCGCATCACTTAATGATAATGCAACGGCACCTAAACATCTAAATTTTATACTATTTTTATTTAGTTTTTCACATATATCTGGATAGTTATAAGCTCTTTCAAAAATAGAAATTTTTGCTTTTTTTATTTCTTTTAAGTCTAATTCTTTTAAATCTATTAGAGAAATCTGTTTGACTTCATCATCAAAAGCTCTATATGAAAGCACTGCAGAAACTAAATTTGTAACAAATCCAGCAACAGTGAATCCATCCTTTTGAATAGCTACAGAAGTACCATAATAAGGAAGATTTGAATAAAAATTATTACTTCCATCAAGGGGATCAATTATAAAAGTATACTCTTTTTTAAAATCTAATAATCCACACTCTTCTGAGTATATATTTCCAAGTTCTCTAAGATATTTAATAAAAATATTTTCTGCAAGTAAATCCATTTTCAAAGAATTATCTCCACCAAAACCTATAGTGTTTGTATATTCATAATCTTTTGAAGATAAATTTGTATTTATGTAAGTGTATAGTTCTTTATTTGCAAGAATTACAGCCTCTATAAAAGTTTTTTTATCAAAGGCTGTAATATTTTTCATATGTGATTATAAAAGTTCTTTTACCATAACTCTAGCTGCATCTCTTCCATCAGCAGCAGCAGTAACAGCTAAGTGAGCACCTCTTTGGCAATCTCCACCTGCATATACTTTTTTATTTGATGTTCTAAAAGAAGAATCAATAACAATTCCACCCCATGAATTTGTTTCAACATTTAATTCTTTTAAAAATGCTGGAACTTCAGGAGAGAATCCAAGAGCTAATATTACAACATCAGCATCTTCAAGATATTCACTACCTTCATTTATAACAACTTTTTGTCTTCCGCTTGAATCAGCTTCACTCATAGAAGTTTCTAATAATTCAACTGCAACAGCTAAATTATTTTCTAATTTAATTGATTTTGGGCTTACGTTAAATACAAATTCAACACCCTCTTCTTTTGCATTTACAACTTCTTTTTTAGATCCAGGCATATTAGCTTCATCTCTTCTATAAAGACATTTAACACTAGCCGCACCTTCTCTTACAGATGTTCTAACACAGTCCATAGCAGTATCCCCACCACCAATTACAACTACTTTTTTATCTGCAACGTCAATAAAATCAACCTTTTTATTTCCAAGATTTCTTTTTTGAAGTCCTTTTAAAAAATCAATTGCAAAATGAACATTAGAAGCTTTTTCACCTTCTATTCTTACTTGGTTACTTTTTGTTGAACCAATTCCTAAGAAAATAGCATCAAACTCTTCATTAAGTTCTGAAATAGTTTTATCTTTTCCAATTTCACAATTAGTGTGTAGTTTCATTCCTGCTTCTAATAACCAATTAATTCTTCTATCAACAGTTGTTTTATCAAGTTTAAAACCAGGAATTCCATACATTAAAAGACCTCCTGCTCTATCATCTCTTTCAAACATTTCAACATTGAAACCTTTTCTTAAAAGAAATGTTGCAGCTGAAATACCAGCAGGTCCAGAACCAACTATTGCTACTCTTTTATCATTTTTATGCTCAGTAAATTTAGGTTTCATCCCTTTTTCAAAAGCATCTTCTGAAATGTAAGTTTCAATTGCTCCAATAGAAATAGCTCCATGTCCTGTATTCAATGAACAAGCACCTTCACATAATACATCTTGAGGACAAATTCTTCCTAAAATTTCAGGGAAAGGAGATGTTTCATTTGATAAAGCAAAAGCTAACTCAGGATTTTTTGTTGCTGTTTGCTTCAACCATGCCGGAATAAAGTTTCCTAGTGGACATCCTGTATGACAGTATGGATCACCACACTGCATACATCTATCAGCTTGCTCTGTTGCTCTTGTTTTTGAAAACACTTGATATACTTCATTAAAATCTTTTAATCTTTGAAGTACATCTCTTTTTTCAGGGTTAATTCTTTCGAATTTTGTAAAATTTAACATCTCTTAATCTCCCTTGTCCGGATCTAGTGGTAATACTGTCATATTTTTTGGTTTTACCATCCAGAAATTTCTAATTTCAGCTCTAAAGTTTTGTAAAATATTATCACTCATTTCACTATCTGTTTCATGTAAATAATCTAGTAATAATCTTTTTAAATATAATCTTTCTCTTTCTGTATCATCTGTATCAATTCTTACTGATTCAATTAATTCTTGATTCATTTTATCTACAAATGTTTTTTCAGGGTCATAAACAAATGCCAATCCACCTGTCATACCAGCACCAAAGTTGATACCTGTATTTCCTAGAATTACTACAATACCACCTGTCATATACTCACAAGCATTATCTCCTGTACCTTCGACAACTGCTGTACAACCAGAGTTTCTAACTGCAAATCTTTCACCTACATTAGCTCTAATATAAAGTTTTCCACCCGTTGCACCATACAGACATGTATTTCCTCCACCTGAAAAATCTTTACCTTGTTGTGCAGGATTAATGATGATTTTTCCACCATTCATACCTTTTCCAACATAATCATTTGCAGCACCATTTAGATATAAGTTCATACCTTTTGATAAGAAAGCTCCAAATGATTGACCAGCAATTCCATTTAAGTTTATATTTATAGAGTTTTCAGGTAAACCTTTATCTCCATAAAATCTTGCAATCTCTCCTGAGATTAAAGCACCGAATGATCTATTTAAATTTGAAATTTCTGATGTTACTTTTATTGGAGAATTTGGATTTTCTATAGTTCTATGAACTTTTTTTAATAACTCTTTTTCGAATTTATTATCATCAAAAGGAGCATTTGTCTCTTTTTGACAAGTATCAACTCCATCAATTCTTCTTAAAATATTTTGGAAATCAAATTTTTGTGCAAATTTGTCATCAATAACTTTTAATAAATCAGATCTTCCAACAATTTCTTCAATTGTTTTATAACCTAATGATGCAAGAATATTTCTAACATCTTCTGCTATAAATGTAAAATAAGAGATTAATCTATCAACAGTTCCTGTAAAGAAGTCTCTTAAATTTTCATCTTGAGTTGCAACTCCAACAGAACATTTATTTGTATGACAAATTCTTAAAATCTTACATCCAAGTAGCGTTAATGAAGCTGTTCCAAATGCATAAGATTCAGCTCCAAGCATTGCTGCTTTTACAACATCAAGACCTGTTTTTAATCCACCATCTGTTTGTACATGTACAAACTCTCTTAGTTTATTTGCTTTTAAAGCATTATGAGCTTCAGAAAGACCCATTTCCCAAGGATTACCTGCATGCTTAATAGATGTTAATGGAGCAGCACCTGTTCCACCATCTCCACCTGAAATAACAATTTTATCAGCATAAGCTTTTGCAACTCCTGCTGCGATTGTTCCAACACCAATTGATGAAACTAATTTAACTGTAATTTTAGCTAATGGATTAACTTGTTTTAAGTCAAAAATTAATTGAGCTAAATCTTCAATTGAATAAATATCATGATGTGGTGGTGGTGAGATCAATGTAACACCTGCAACCGTATGTCTTAATGTTGCAATAAGAGCAGTTACTTTATGCCCTGGCAATTGTCCACCCTCACCTGGTTTTGCACCTTGTGCAACTTTTATTTGTAACTCTTCAGCAGATCTTAAATAAGCAGGTGTAACCCCAAATCTTCCAGAAGCTACTTGCTTAATTTTAGAGTTTTTAATAGTTCCAAATCTTTTTGAATCTTCTCCACCTTCTCCTGAGTTACTCATACCACCAATAGTATTCATAGCTGTAGCCATTGCTTCATGAGCTTCTGGAGAAATAGAACCAAGAGACATAGCAGCACTTGCGAATCTTTTAAAAATTTCTTCTTTTGATTCAACTTCATTAATATCAATAGCTTTTCTATCTGAATTAAATTCAAAGAAATCTCTAATGAATTTTTTATCTCTGTTATTAACTAAATCTCTTAAAGCATCAAAATCTGTAATATCTTCTTTTTTAGCTGCTTTTTTATTATGCATAGCATTTGTTGTAGCTGGACCATAATCATGGTATTCACCACCATTACTATATTTATAAAAACCACCTAAATCAAGTGGGAACATAGTATTTTCTTCAATAAATGCATTATGATGTGATTTATTAATTTTTGCTTCAATATCACTATATGATAATCCAGCTAAATCACTATGTGCACCTGTAAAACAGTCATTTACAATTTCATCACTTAGACCAATGATATCAAATAAACCTGAATTTCTATACGAGGCTACTGTACAAATACCCATTTTTGACATAATTTTTAATATTCCTGCATTAACAGATTTTTGTGTGTTTTTTAGCAGTTTTTGCATCTCATATTTAGATGGTTTTTCTCTTTGGAAAAATGCAACAGTTGAAGCAAACATCATATATGGATAAATTGCTGTACAACCAAATGCAATTAGAACAGCTGCCATATGAGGATCATAAACTTCTCCTGTAATTGCAACTATTGAAACATTATGTCTAATTCCCTCTTTTAATAGTTTTTGATTAACATAACCAACAGCTAAAGCAGCAGGAATTGCTTTTTCATTTTCACTTAAAGTTCTATCATCTAAAATAACAACTGCAACACCATCTTTAGATACTGCTTTTACTACATAAGAAGCTAGTTTTTCTAATGATGCTTTTAAATTTGATTTAAAAGTAGTTGAAAAAATTCTATTTTTATAATATTGATCATATCTTGGTGATTTTTCATCTCCAAAAGAGTATAAAATATCATATTTTTCTTTCATTAAAATAGGACTTGTTACTTTTAATCTTTTTGCATATTCAGGTTTTTCATCTAAAATATTATGAACTCTACCAAAACCTGTTTCTAAAGACATCACAACTTTTTCTCTATATGGATCAATTGGAGGATTTGTAACCTGTGCAAATTTTTGTCTAAAGAAGTCTGTAAAGTTTCTATTAACTTGAGAAAAACATGCTAATGGCGTATCATCTCCCATAGAACCAACAGGTTCTTTACCATCTTTTGCCATTGGTTCAATTACTTGATCTAATATTTCATATGTAATATTAAAGAACTTTTGTTTTTTCTCTAAATTTTCAATTTTATAATCTTTTACGTTTAAAAAAGTATCTTCAATATATTCTTGAACATAATCCATATCATCATTTAACCATTTAGAATAGTGTTGAGCTGATTTTAAATAGTTATTAATATCATCTTCTTTAAGTATTTTTCCATGTTTTAAGTCAAGTGCTATCATTTGACCAGATTGTAATCTTCCACGCTCTAAGATGTTATCATTATCAATATTTAAAGTTCCATACTCAGATGTAATATATAATTTATCATCTTTTGTAATAACATATTTAGATGGTCTTAATCCATTTCTATCAATTAAACAACCAATATGTCTTCCATCTGTTAAAGAAACAGCAGCAGGTCCATCCCATGCTTCCATTGCAGTTGCTGTATACTCATAGAATGCTCTTAAATTTGAATCCATATGTGGAGCATTTTGCCATGGTGCAGGTACTAATGCACGTGCAGCCTTAAAGAAATCAACTCCATTTGCTAATAAAAATTCAAACATATTATCTAATGATGTAGAATCTGATCCAACATTTTGTAAAATTGGAAGTAATCTTTTCATCTCTTCTTCTGAGAAAACTTCTGACTTTAATTGCTCTGATTTTACTTCAACATTAAATCTATTTGCTTCAACTGAGTTTATTTCACCATTATGTGCTATTGCTCTAAATGGTTGCGCTAATCTCCATAAAGGAAGAGTATTAGTTGAAAATCTTTGATGAAATAAAGAAAATGTAATTTTAAAATCTTCATCTCTTAAATCAATATAAAAATGCTTTATATGCGTAGGCATAATAAGCCCTTTGTATGCAATCACTTTTGACGAGAACGTTGGAATATAAAAATCTTTTTTATCTACTAATCTATGCTCACACTCTTTTCTTGTTAAGTAAAGCATTGCATCAAATCTTTTTGATGTCATTAAAGTATTTGGTATAACAAATACTTGTATAATATTAGGTAAACTATCTAACGCTTGTTGACCTAATGCATCAATATCAACAGGTACCGTTCTTGTCAATAAAACTTTTAAGTCATTGTTTTCACAGTATTCTTTAAATATATCTATCTCAGCTAGATCTCTTGTAAAAATCATTGCAACTGCATAAATTTCTGGTAAGTCAACACCTTTTTGTGTTGCTATTTTTCTCATGAAAGAATCTGGCATTGATAATAATAAACCTGAACCATCTCCAGTTTTACCATCAGCTGCCACTGCACCCCTATGCATCATTCTTTCAAGTGAAGTTATTGCATCTTCTAAATTTTTATGACTTGGTCTGCTTTTCATATCAGCTACTAAACCAAACCCACAATTATCTTTAAAAGAAGTTAATAAGTCTAAATTGCACCCCATCATTTCCCTTTATATTAATCTACATATTCCTTAAGTAAAGTCCGATAATATACTATAAATTAGTTTAAAAAAAGTTAATAGCTAAAATAATAGAATCTTTACGATACCACATTATACAAAATATTTACTTGTTAAATTTTCTCTAAATGTATATTTTTTATACATATGTTGTTTTTGTACACTTTTTATATCTATGTATAAAAAATTGATTTTATACATAATACTTACACAAGATTTAACTATAATTTTTTGATATCAAAAATTAAGGAGAAAACGAGATATGAAAAAATTAGTTATAGGAACAATTGCAGCAGCAGTGTTAGCAACTTCTGGTATTGCAGCAGATTTTGTAATGAAAGTAAGCCATGTTGTTAGTGATAGTACACCAAAAGGTAAAGCAGCTGCTTTTCTTGAAAAAAGAATTGAAGAATTAACTGCTGGGAAAATTGATGTTCAAGTATTCCCAAATTCTCAATTATATGGTGATGGGGAAGAGATGAAAGCACTTGTTATGGATAATGTTCAATTAATTATGCCAAGTTTATCAAAATTTACAAGTATCGCACCAGAAATGCAACTATTTGATTTACCTTTCTTATTTAAAGACAAAGAGCATTTATATAAAGTTATGGATGGAGAAGTTGGTTCTATTTTAAAATCAAAAATCGATGCAAAAAAACAAATGATTGCACTTGATTACTGGGATGCAGGATTTAAACATTTTTCTACAAATGCTAAACCTATAGTATTACCTGAAGATGCAGCAGGGCATAAATATAGAATTCAAAGTTCAAAAGTTTTAGAAGCACAATTTAAAGCTATTGGTGGAAATCCTCAAGTTCTTCCATTCTCAGAAGTTTATTCAGCTTTACAACAAGGTGTTGTTGAAGGAACTGAAAATCCATTATCAAACTTCTATACAAAAAAATTCAATGAAGTTCAAACAAGTCTTACTTTAAGTAGCCATGGTTACTTAGGTTATTTAGTAGTAATGAGTGATAGATTCTGGAAAAAGCTTCCTGCAGATCTTCAAGAAAAAGTATCTCAAGCTATGAAAGAAGCAACAGCATTTGAAAGACAAGAATCAGCTGTTGAAGATGCAAAAATCATGGAATCTTTAAGAGCATATGCTAAAGATACAAATAAACTTGAAATCATTGAATTAACAGATGATCAAAAAGCTGAATGGAAAAAAGTAATGGCTACTGTTTATCCAAAATTCTATGATGTAATTGGTGAAGATTTAATTCAAAAAGCAATTGATACAAAATAAAAGAAGTTTAAAACATGAAAAAATTTTTTGACACTATCGATTTAATAGTAGGTGCAATTAATCAAACAATGGCAGTCGTAGGACTGTCATTGGGTGTTTTACTAGCATTTATTAATGTAATATTGAGATATGCGTTTGATATGAGTCTTACATGGGCTGCAGAACTTACAAATTATCTTTTTATTTGGGCTGCACTTTTTGGAGCTGCATATGGATTTAAACAAGGAGCGCATATTTCAGTAAGTTTAATTATTGAAAAATTCTCGCCAAAAGTCACTAAAGGCTTTTTAATCTTTGCGAACTTAGTCTCTATTGGATATCTTGGTTTAATTTCATACTTTGGTTATGAACTAATTCTTTTACTACAAGATTTTGGAGAAATGAGTGTAGATTTAGGAATACCTGTATGGATTCCACATTTAGTTCTTCCTATTTCTTTTGCATTAGCTGCTTATAGATGTGCTGAGAAATTAGTAGAAATTTATTACACAGATGCAGATGATATTAAATTATACAATGAACATGAAGCAGTTATTCATGAAATAAAATCACAAGGAGAAAAATAATATGATTATCGCTACTTTATTTATCTTACTTTTCGCCCTTATGTTACTAGGTGTTCCAGTTGCTGTTTCATTAGGAGCTACAACTTTAATAACTTCATTTCTTTTTACAGATATGGATTTAATGGGTATTTCATCTAAAATTTTTGATGGATTAAATAAGTATACGCTTATGGCTATTCCAATGTTTATTTTAGCTGGAGCTTTACTTTCACGTGGTTCATCAGCAATGAGAATTATTAATTTTGCAAAAAGTTTAGTAGGACATCTTCCAGGTGGTCTTCCAATTGCTGCTATTTTAGCATCTATTATTTTTGCGGCTGTTAGTGGAAGTTCTCCAGCTACTGTTGCTGCAATTGGTTCTGTTATGTATGGAGCTATTAAACAAGCTGGATATAACGAACAATTTGCAATTGGTACAATAGCAACATCAGGTACATTAGGGATATTAATTCCACCATCAATTGTATTTATCGTATATGGGGTAACAGCTGATCAATCTATTGGTAAACTATTCATGGCTGGGGTAATTCCTGGACTTATGATTGGTATTATGATGATGATTGCTACATATTTCCTAGCAAAAAAAAGTGGTTTTAAAGCTACAAAACCTGCTAGTTTTAAAGAAAGATTTACAGCATTTAAAGACTCTTTTTGGGCTTTATTAATTATTGTTGTAGTTATTGGTGGAATTTATGGTGGTATTTTTACACCAACAGAAGCTGGAGCATTCAGTGTAATGTATGCATTTTTTGTTTCATTTTTTATCTATAAAGATACTAAATATAAAGATTTATATAGAATTATTTTAGATTCTGCACAAACAAGTTCAATGATTTTCTTCATTATTGCTAATGCGATGTTATTTGCACACTTCTTAACAGATGAGCAAATTCCTCAACATATTACACAAATGATATTAGAAGCTAATGTTGGACCATTAATGTTCTTATTAATAGTAAATATCTTACTTTTATTTATGGGACAATTTATGGAACCTAGTTCTGTGGTAATGATTACAGTACCACTTTTACTTCCAATTGGAATTGCACTTGGAATTGATCCAATTCACTTAGGTGTTATTATGGTTGTAAATATGGAAATAGGAATGATAACCCCGCCTGTAGGGCTCAATCTCTTTGTGGCTAGTGGAATAACTGGGCTTAGTCTTAAGCAAGTTATTGTTGCATCTTTACCGATGACAGGAATATTACTTATTGGATTAATGCTGATAACCTATATCCCAGAAATCTCTCTATGGTTGCCAAGATTAATGTATGGATAAAAAAATTAAGTAAGAGTTTATCTCTTACTTTTTTTTTATAATTTAGATAGACTTTCAAAAAGGCTACTTATGACTACTTTACAATCGGAAATCTTCTCTTTTGCAATTATCGCTTTTGTTGTAATACTTTTAGCATTTTTCACTCAAAAACTTCAAAATAAAGAACCTAAAAAATAAATTTTTCAAAAATTACTCCATCTACTTTTTTTTCAATTTTTACATAATCTTCTTTATTTTTTATGGTCCAAGTTATTAATTCTAAGCTGTTTTTTTCACAAAATTCATAAATAGAACTATTTAATAATTTATAATCTAAAGAGATAAAATCTGGTTTTGTTTTATAGTATTTATATAAGAAGAGTATTTTATTATATTTTTTAAATTTCTTTGGACATGATTCAAATATCAATCCTCTTTTCAAATTGGAGTTATTGTTTTTAAACCAAGTTAATATATTTTTATCAAAAGAACAAATACAATATTTGCCTTTATAGTTTTCTAATAATTTAGTTACTATATTTTCTAAAACTCCAATTTTATTGTGTTTTTTTATTTCAATAATAAGTACTATCTTCCCTTCTATAAGTGTTAATAAATCTTCAAATAAAGGTATAGTCTCTTCGCTATTTAAAAGCTTTAATTCTTTTAAATAAGAGTATTCTACTTCTTCTATATTTTTATTCACACCACATAATCTAAATAAATTCTCATCATGAAAAACTACAACTTTTTCATCTTTTGTAATTGTTAAATCAAACTCAATTTCATAACTTTTTTCAAGTGCTTTTTGAAATGACAATAGTGAATTTTCAGGTATTAAATCTGTATGTAATCCTCTATGAGCAATAATCATATTTTTAGACAAATTCATAGTTAATCTCTTTATTCTCTTCTATATTTTTAGGAATAATAATTGCAAATTTAGCACCCTCTTTTGTATTTTTTACTCTTAATTTCCCTTTCATATTTTTATCAACAATGATTTTTGACATATAAAGACCTATTCCTGTTCCATTACTATGCTCTTTTGTAGTAAAATATGGTTCGAAGATTTTTCCTTTAGGCTCAACTAAAACACCACCACCATTATCTTCTATTGTCAAAATAATATGATTATTTTCTTCTTGTGCTTTAATTTTAATGTATGGATTTTGGATCTGTTTTTCTATTAATACATCTTTTGCATTATTAATAATATTTAATAAAACTTGTTCATATTCATTTAAATAAGTTTTTAAAATTATCTTTTCATCAATCTCTATTTCAAGTTTTATATCATAGTTTTTTAAAGTACTTGAAACAATATTTATTACAATATCAACAACTTTGTATAGTAAAAACTCTTCTTTTTCTTTTTTTGGCATAAAAAAATTTCTAAAATCATCTATAGTATGAGACATAAAATCTAAAACTTTATCTGCTTCTTGAAGCTTTTGATTCATTGTATTTTCATCTAATGCATTAATACTTTGTTTAAATTTTATATACATAAGGATTGAAGAAAGTTCACTAAGAGGTTGTCTCCATTGATGAGCAATATTTGATATCATTTCACCAAGAGCAATAAACTTAGATTTTTGTACAAGAACTTGTTCTTTTTCTCTATTTTTTTCAATCTCTTTTTGTACTTTTATTTCTAAGGATTCATTTAATTCTTCCAACTCTTTTGCATTTGATATAACTTTATTTTCATAATTTTTTAATACCTCATCAATTTTTTGAGAAATTGCAATTGATATTAAAATAGCTATTGATAAAAACATTACAAATAAAACTACATTTTGAACTACTTGATTTTTTATTTTTACCTCTAAATCTCTTTTTTTTATTGCTATTTCATTTTCAATATCATCAGTATATACTCCAACTGCAATTATCCAATTCCATTGTTCAAAATATTTAAAATAAGAAAGTTTTTGTTTTATCTCATCTGAATATGGTTTTTTATAAGTATATTGAGTGAAAGATTCCTTATAGTTTCTAATATCTTTTAGGAATTCTTCTCTAAACTTTTTTCCATTTATATCAGTAACATTTGTAGATATTAAAGCTCCTACTAAATCTGGTCTATTTGGATTTACCATTAATCTTGCAAAATTATCTCCACCTTGCATATTTTTCACTTCATATACAAAGAAGTAGTTACTTTTATTCTCTTCAAATGTAATATTATTTAACAATCTAACAGCATCAATTTTAAGCTGTTCATCGTCTAAATTTGATTTTGCAATATTATAATTTAAAATATCAATTACTGTATTTATCTCTTTTTTCAAAGTCTTCTTTTTATCTGCATAATACTCACTTACAAATTTATCCATCTCTTGCTCAAAATTATCATAAGTATTATTTACATAAAAATAAGAAATGGCAACTATCATAGAAGTCATTATTATTATAAAAGTGAAAATAATTGTTTTTGATAAATTTTTTTCTGTTATTAAATTCAATTTACCCCTTTTTATTTCACTTATTCTTTTACTACAAAGATTCTATCAACATAAATATATTCTACTTTATCACTAGCTGCTGGTCGAATCCAAATTTGACCTATTTCATTATTTTCTATACTTATATTTCCTATTTCTACTTCATGATATTCTTCATCTTTTAAAGTATTAATTAAAGAAAAGTTTTTTATTCCTTTATCATATATTCCATAGTAAATAGCTGGATTTACATAGTCAATTGCAGATAAACTAGTGCTTTTTTTGATTCTGACATTTGCATATATTTTCCATTTTCCTTTTGGAATAGAGCTAAGATCTAATTGTATTCCCCAATCTGACTTGTCTCCTGTCATTCTAACGGCACTTCTTGAAGAAGCTTTTTTATCTTCTACAATTTCTGAACAGCAAAGTTTTAATTCATATTCTTGATAATCAAGCCACTGAGTACTTTCATTTAAAATGATTTTTGGAACTAAAGGATCAACCCTTTTCATATCGATATATGCCAATAAAGAATTAATAGATGCATTTTCAGCATAATACTTTATATTGTTTTTAATTAAAAAGTTTTTGAATCTATTTTTATCTTCATTTGAAATTGTTCCTTTTAATAACTGAACATAATCAAGTGAAATATATAATTCATTTATATGCTCATAATATATAGAATTCTTTGAAACTCTTTTTAAAGCATTATCTAAAATATTTTTTGCTTTTATTATAAAGTTTGAGTCTAAATATTTAGAATTTACTGTTGTTTTTACTAATAACTTAGAGTTTGTTTTTTTTACAGAATCATCTAATAATTTAAAATACTCTAATATATCCTTATAAGCATCTCCATAATAATAGTATGAAAATTCTTTTATTAATCTATTTTCATCTAAAGAAGGATTCCATAAAAGTTTTGAAAAAACCCATGCTCTTAAATTTGATAATTCACTAAAACTAGTTTCATAAGCACCTTGTAAAAAAATACCTTTTACTTGAGTATTTTTAGCAAAATCTTTTATATCTTGCGCTGTTGTATTTATATTAGGAAAAGGTTGAAAATAACCACCAAAGTTTGTAATATAATGCCAAATATATATATCTTTTTTATATTTATTCCAAGAAAAAAGATCATTATAGATTTCTTTATTTATAATACTATCTAAGGGATTAGAAAAATCTGCTTCTATATCAGAAAAAACAATATTTAAATTTTTTTCCAAATTGGGGAAATTAGAAGGAGCTTTTCTACTCCATTGATATGCTTCCATAAATATATTTTTTTCAGGATTTTTTTTTGCAATATAATTTGTATAATCTAAAAAAGGTGCAGATGTTGAATTATATTTATCTATTAATCTTAAGCTATTTGAAGATTGACAAAAAGATAATCTATCTTCATGGGAAATATAAAAAATATCTTTATTTATATTTTGTTTTTTTAAATCTTTTATTTTTTCTTGAAAGTTATTATTTGCTAATTCCTGAACTTCATCTAATGCAAAATCAAGTTGTCCACCACAAAAAAACTCAGGGTACAATTGCTCATACTTGGAAGGAATTAATTCATAAGGAGTATAGTTATTATAAATATTAATAAAATTCTCATCTGATTTTTCAGACTTATGACCAAAAGCACCATTTAATCCAAGTTTTAATGCAAAATCATTATCTTCAAGTTCATGTATAAAAATTTCTCTATATTTAAATCTAGCTTCTGATTCAAAATTAATATTATTTCTCTTTATAAAACTACTTTCAGGTATAACTTCAAAACTTTTTGTCAAAAACTTAAATTCTAAATTTCTTTCAAGAAAAGTATATATTCCATATAATAAACTTCTTTGATTTTTTCCTATTATATAAATATTATCATCCAATAATTTTATCACAAAAGCATCATTTTCAAATTTATTTATTTCATCAAATAAAGCTTTGTTTATTGATAAGATATTCTCTTTTATTCCTAAAATAAAATTTATATTGTCAAAACCTTCTATGTTCAAATTGCTTTGTTTTAAATAATTTTCTAAAATCTTTTTTGCCTGATCATTTTGCTTAACTAAATTCTTAACCTCATAGCTCGTTGCATTACTATTCATTGCTAGAATAAATAAGATTAAAAAATAAAAAAAAGTTTTCATTTTGCTATTTTTATAATTCCATAGATTTTATGTTTTTTTAAATAAGTAAAAGCAGATTTAAGATGCATTTTAAACCTATTTGATAGAATATTTCTACTATCCATTTGAGTTTCATGAATTATATAAAAGTCTTTATTATGAGTAATTTTGATACCTAATTTTTGAGCTCTATAACATAGATCAATATCTTCAACATACATAAAATAATCTTCATCAAAACCATTTAATTTTTTATAAACTTCAGCTTTAATAATCATAAATTCACCTGATATCCACTGAGGATATATTACATCAAAATTTGTACCATAGTGTAATCTTTTGCGTAAAACTATTGAAGCAACAAAATTAAGTAAATATGGAAAATAACGATCAGGATTAGATAGAATTGTTTTTTCTCTATCATAATAACAAGTTACATTTTCAAAATCTTTATTTCTAGAAACAAAACTTTCTAACATACCAAGCAATTGATCTTTTTCTAAAATAACATCAGGATTACAAACAATAAATATATCACCCTCTTTTACCTTTGCTATTTCAAAATTTTTATTATGATTTTCTCCATATCCTCTTGTTTTTTCATCTGCATAATATAAGTGATTATTCTCTTTTGCAAAATTCTCAAGCTTTGAAGAGTTCGTATTATCCATTAATACAAATTTTATATCAAAAGATTCATTTTTTAAATCTAGGTTTTTAAAATTATCAATTATAAGATTTTCTTGATTATGTGATACGACTGATATATATACTTCTTTTTTATTCATATTTCTTCTTATAATCTTTCTATAAATTTCATTAAATTTGTTGCGGCTAAGGCATAGGCTGTTTGTTCTTTTAAAACTATTGTTTCAATAAATTTTGTTTGCTCTTTTAAATATTCTTCATCATCAAATATTTTATTCACAAAGCTTACTATACTTGAAGTATAGTTAGTTTTTTCATCAAACTTTGGATACTTTTTGGTCATTAACTCATCAAAAATGGCAATATTTGAAATAATTGGTATTGATTTAAACCACATAGATTCAACCAAAGGTAAACCATAACCCTCATTTCTTGATAAAAAAAGACAAAAATGTGAATTTATATAAAATGGATTCAACTGCTCATCATTTAAAAAACCATGAAAAATCAAATTAATATTTTTTAATTGTAAATTTTTAAAAATTTGCTGAGTTTCATCTGTTTGTTTTCCCACAATATTTAAAGTTACACTATCAAAGTTTTTTATACTTTCATCTTTATCAAAATATTTACAAAATTCTAAAATTCTATCGAAGCCTTTATGCTTATTTATTCTTCCAACAACTAAAAAACTCAAATCTTTTTGTTTATATTTTTCTAAACTTTGCTCATCTGATGGTCTGTCATAGTTTCTAACTTTGAAAGGAATACCATTTGGGAGATGAATTAGTTTTTTATTTGAATGATTAATTGCATGAAACTTGTCTAAATCATCTAAAGTTGTGTTAGAAATATATCCAATTGCATTATCAAAATATTTTGCATATCTTAGCAACATATTATGATAAATCAAATAGCCTTTTGAATATAATTCACTAAAATTATTCACAGAGAAATCATGAATAACCTTTAAAGTTTTAGAAGGCAATAAAAGTGTAGGCATAAAGTTTGACATTAAAATCAAATTATATCTTCCATTTTTTATTAATTGAAAATTCAAATCTAATATTTTTACAATAAATTTTTTATCATTTACTGGCTTTATATTAATATTTTTATTTAATAAATTTTCAGATGAAATTCTATTAGTTAGAAGTTCTAATACTGAATTTCCAGTATATATATCAACAGTGATGTCTTGATCTTTTATTTGTTTAAGAAATTCTAATAATAGATTCTCTGTATAAACGCTTATTCCATCATAATTTTTAATATATGATGTGGCTACAAAAGCTATTCTTTTTGTCATATTGTCACTTCTTTCTTGTATTTAATAATAAAACCATAAGATATCCCTAAAAATAAATAATAAAATTCATCACCAATAGCTGGATTTGTATTAGCTGCAATAAACCAATAAAGTGGCAAAATCATAGTTAATAAATGAGTTCTTGAAAAAGCAAAATATAGAAGTAAAAAATGAAATAATACTCCAAAAATACCAACTGAAATCCAAGCATCTAAGTATGAATTAAAAAGCATTCCAGAATCTTCATTTAAGCCAATAATTTCATCTGTATATACAGAAAAATATTGCTGGATAAATCCAAATCCATACCCACCTAACCAATCACTATTTGAAAGAAGATTTACTGCAACTAAATATGCTTTTCCTCTTTCATCATTTAGTTTTTCTTCAAGCATTGCAACACTTACTATTGGCTCTGAAAGTACTGAATTTACTCCAAAAAAAATAATACTAAATACTATAAATGCAAAAATAAAATAAAAAGAATTTATACCTTTAAGTTTTTTTACTGAATCTTTTATATTTTCTTTATTCGAAATAATAGATTTAAAAAGTGTAATAAAAGTTATTATTAAAAATACTCCAATCCAAATTGTTTTATTTTTAGATAAAACCAAAGATATTATTGAAAAAAAGTATAATAAATAGTGAATTTTGCTAAATTTTAAATTAAAATCAAGTCTTCCAAGAATTGAAGTTAAAGTAAAAGATCCAACCACAAGAGCAAACCAACCTGCTTCTAAAAAAGTACCTTGAAAACCACTTATTTCTCCCCTATCATTATATAAAAAAGGTATGGGATAAACACTAAGAAAAAATCCCATAAAAATATAAAGAGCTAATGCTATTTCTAAAACTTTAAAAAAAACTTCTATTGTAAAATTTCGAACACTCCATTGTGCGATATAGAAAGTAGCTGGAAAAATAAGTGCATATTTGATTACAAATTTTATCTCATCAATTTTAGAATAACTAGAATTTTTACTCACGAAGGTAAGTAAAATAGCAAAAAATATGAAAAATATTAAAAGAGTTTCATTAATATCACTGTTTTTTAGGTCAGATAATAGTACGAATGCAAACATTATTAAAATTGATAATTGACCAATTCTTATATTTATACCAGCATTAATACTTACTATAGATAAAGACATAGCAAATAATACAAATAAAAGTAATGAAAAAAGAAAATTGTTATTATGTACTGTATTTTGCATTTGCTTTTGTTAATGTCCTTAAAAAACAGAATTATACCATAAATACAATGATAAATAAATAATTACTTTTATGATTAATTGTAATGAATTTACAATTTGTAATCAAGAATTTATATAAGTTATATTAAAATAATTTATAAAATAACTATGCGGAGAGGATTTTTATGAAAGCTGTACTTTTAGCAGGTGGATTTGGAACCAGATTGAGTGAGGAAACTGATCTAAAACCTAAACCTATGGTAGAAATAGGTGGTAAACCTATCCTATGGCATATAATGAAAATATATTCTACATATGGAATAAATGAGTTTGTAATACTTCTTGGGTATAAAGGTTATTACATAAAAGAATATTTTGCAAATTATTTCTTACATCAAAGTGATGTTACAATTGATTTAAGAGATAATAAAATCGAAGTTTTAAATAATTCAAGTGAACCATGGAAGGTCACACTACTGGATACTGGATTAAATAGTATGACAGGTGGAAGAATTAAAAGAGCACAAGAGTTTATAGGAAACGAGCCATTTTTATTAACATATGGAGATGGTGTTGCAAATATTAATATAGATGATTTAATAAACTTTCATAAAACTCATGGGAAAGCACTAACTATGACTTCAGCTCAACCAGACGGAAGATTTGGTGCATTAGAAATAGATGAAAATAATGAAGTAAAATCGTTTCAAGAAAAACCAAAAGGTGATGGCTCTTGGATAAATGCAGGATACTTTGTATGTGAGCCAAAAGTATTTGATTATATTACACAAGGGGATAAAACTGTTTTTGAACAAGACCCTCTAAAAAATCTCGCACGTGATGGCGAAATATTCACTTATAAACATGATGGTTTTTGGATGCCTATGGATACATTAAGAGATAAAAACTTATTAAATGAAATGTGGGATGAACAAAAAGCTCCATGGAAAACTTGGAGCAAATAAATGTTTAAAAATATATATAAAGATAAAAAAGTATTAATTACAGGAAATACTGGATTTAAGGGTTCTTGGCTTAGTGTTTGGTTGATTAGTTTAGGTGCAAAAGTTATTGGTATTTCAAAGGATATCCCTACTCATCCTTCTATGTTTGAAAAACTTGATTTACAATCTAAGATTAAGCATTACAATGAAGATATTAGAGATTTAGATGCTATTACAAAAATTATTGATAATGAAAAGCCAGAATTTTTATTTCATTTAGCAGCACAAGCTATAGTTTCTACTTCATATAATAATCCAATAGAAACAATATCATCAAATGTTATGGGAACAGCCAATGTTTTAGAAGCATTAAAAGTACTAAATAAAAAATGTACTGCAATAATCATTACAAGTGATAAAGCATATGATAATGTAGAGCAAATTTGGGGTTATAAAGAAAATGACCAAATGGGAGGTAAGGATATTTATAGTGGTTCTAAAGGTGCTGCTGAATTAATTATCAAATCATACTACCACTCTTTTTTCAAAAATAAAGATTCAAATGTTAAATTATCAATAGCAAGAGCTGGAAATGTAATTGGTGGTGGAGATTGGGCAAAAGATAGAATCGTAGTTGATTGTATGCAAAACTGGAGTGAAGGAAAAACTGTAGAAATACGAAGTCCAAAAGCAACAAGACCTTGGCAACATGTATTAGAGCCTCTTAGTGGTTATTTGAATTTAGGGCAAGCTTTATATGAAGATAACTCTTTTCATGGTGAAGGATATAACTTTGGTCCAAGAGCAGAGCAAAATAGAACAGTAGAAGAGTTATTGATTGATTTAAGTAAATATTGGCATTATGAAAATCCAAAAGATGCCTATAAAGTAACTGCAAATATTCCATTTCATGAAGCTGGACTATTAAAATTGAATTGTGATAAAGCCTTAGGATATTTAAACTGGCAAGCAACATTAGAATATAAAGATACTATTAGGTTCACAAGTGAATGGTATTATAATTTTTATAAAACTGATATGGATATGTATAAAAAAACTTTAGAACAAATTCAAGAGTATGAACAACTAGCTAAAAAAAGAGATCTTCTATGGACAAAATAATTGAAGGTGTTATATTAACCCCTTTAAAGCAAATTATTAATTCAAAGGGTGATTTATACCATGCGATGAAACAAAGTGATAATGGTTATGAATCTTTTGGAGAAGCTTATTTTTCAACTATTATAAAAGATGAAATAAAAGGTTGGAAAAAACATAGTAAAATGATACTAAATTTAGTTGTTCCAATTGGTACTATTCAGTTTGTTATTTATGATGATAGAGAGAAATCTTCAACATATAATCAATTTTTTACTATTAACTTATCACAAAAAAATTATCAAAGATTAACAGTTCCCTCTGGTGTTTGGATGGCATTTAAAGGTATTGGTGATGATTTAAATATGCTTTTAAATCTAGCTAGTATTGAACATGATCCAAAAGAAGCTATTTCAAAAGAACTTACAGATATAAAATATACTTGGAATTAAATAAATGAATAAAATTAGACTTTCAAAATCAACAATTGGTCAAGAAGAAAAAGATGCAGTTTTAGCAGTTCTTGACAAAGAATTTTTAGGAATGGGAGCTGAAGTAAATCTTTTCGAACAAGAAATAAAAGCTTATTTAAATACTACAAAAGAGGTTATGTGTGTAAGCACTGGAACTTCGGCTTTACATTTAGCTGTTGAAGCACTAAATTTAAATAGTGATGATGAAATTTTAGTTCCTTCATTAACTTATGTGGCTTCATTTCAAGCAATTAGTGCAGCAAGAGTAAAACCAATTGCAGTTGAAGTTTGTGAAGATACTTTATTTATAGATTTAGAAGATGCGAAGAAAAAATTAACATCAAAAACAAAAGCTATTATGCCAGTTCATTATGCAAGTAATGCAAAAGATATAAAAAAAGTTTATGAGTTTGCAAAAGAGAATAATCTAAGAGTTATAGAAGATGCAGCACAAGCTTTTGGATGTATAAATGATGGAATAAAAGTAGGAGTTCAAGGAGATATTATTTGCTTTAGCTTTGATGGAATAAAAAATATAACATCAGGTGAAGGTGGAGCTGTTGTAACATCTGATGAAAATGTTATTCAAAGAGTAAAAGACGCTAGACTCTTAGGTGTTGAAAAAGATACAGAGAAAAGATTTGAAGGTCAAAGAAGTTGGGATTTTGATGTAAAACATCAAGGCTATAGATATCATATGAGTAATATCTTTGCAGCAATTGGAAGAGAACAATTAAAAAAAATCAATACTATTGAAAAGAAAAGAAAAGAAATAGTTAACTACTATTTAGAAAACTTAAAAGATATCTCTCAAATCAAAACTTTAGACTTTGATTATAAAAGTATAATCTCACATATATTTGTAATTAAAACTTCAAAAAGAGATTATTTACGAGAATTTTTATTAAGTAAAAATATAGAGTGTGGAATTCATTATAAGCCAAATCACTTACTAACAAAATATAAAACTGATTCTTTAGCAACAACGGAAAAAATTTATGAAGAGATTTTAACACTACCTTGCCAACTTGATTTAACAAAAGAAGAACAAGATTATGTAATAAATACTATAAGGGAGTTCTTTAATGCATAATCCTTTAGTATCTATTATTATTAACTGTTACAATAGTGACAAGTATTTAAGAATTGCAATTAATAGTGCAATAAGTCAAACATATGAGAATTGGGAAATTATTTTTTGGGATAATCAATCAACAGATAAAAGTGCAGATATTGTAAAATCATATAATGATGAAAGAATCAATTATTTTTATGCACCTATACATACTCCATTAGGAGAAGCTCGAAATCTAGCAATTGAAAAAGCAAAAGGAGAATGGGTTTGTATATTAGATTGTGATGATATTTGGCATAAAAATAAACTTCAAGCTGCTTTTGATAAACTAGACTCATATAAGTATAAAGATGAAGTATCTTTAATTTATTCAAAAACAATATACATAGATGGAGATGGGAAAGAATTTGGGAGGTTCCATGAACATCATTCTGGCAAAATACATGATTTATTACTAAAAAGAGGTGATTTTGTATTTATATCTTCTGCAATTTTTAGGAAAGATGTTTTAGATAAAGTCGGAAAAATCGATGTTACTCTTCATTATGCAGAAGATTATGATGTTATTTTAAAAGTTACAAGAAATTATTATGCCTTATGTGTAGATAAATTTCATACTTTTTATAGGGTACATAGAAATAATTTAACGAGTACAAAAGTTTATGAATATGATGTAGAAAATTTTGAGTTTCTAAATAAATATGTAAAAGAAAACAATCTTGGCTTTAATTTAAAAAAAGCAGTTTTTCTAGAAAATTCTAAACGAATGACAGCTTCTATTTTTAAATTATTTGGAAAAAGAGATTTTTCAAATTTATTTAAAATAATTACAAATTATCCTCAATACTTAATACTTAGTCCATACTACATTTTTTATTTTTTAATAAGAAAATTATTAAAATAATATAATTAATATAAATTTAAATCTTCAAATTAGTTTTTGAAAGATTTTTATATCTTTGTGTTGGATCTACGTACCTAATACCTTTCATCATAAAAGAAACTTTTAAACATAAATCAAAAAAGAAATATTTAATAGGATTTATTACAGCTGTAAATTGATATCCTTCCATTAACTCTGCTCCAAATTCTTTTTTAAATTTCTGAATACCAGCCTCCTTACATCCATCTTTAATATCTGGAATTGCACCTATAAAATCATAATTTGTAATACCATGTTCTTTTGCAAGATATTGCATAGCTGTCAGATGTAATAATTTCAAACTTCCATGTCTTGGTTTAAGCAAACTCCCAGCATATTCTGCAAATGCTAGATTATTATCAAAAAAAACAACCAAACTACCTTGTAATTCATTTTTATATAAAGCTTTAAACATTAACATATTTTGCGGATAAAAAGTGTCATATTGCTTTTGGAATTCTTCTCGAGAGATTAAAAGTGGTATTTTTTGTCTTGAAAGTGTTTCATTACAAAAAGTATAAATTTTATCAAAATTATCTGTATTTATAATCTTTACATCATCTTTGATAGCACTTCTTACATAATTCCTTTGACTAGAATTTAGTTTTTTTAACATATTCTCAAAATTTTCTTCTATGTCTATTTTATATGTACCCCATCTAAATGAATCACAATTATCGGGATAGGTTCTAAAAATAGCACTTGGTTGTGGCTTATGGATAAAATCGCATATTTTATGTATTTTTACATAACTAATAATTTCATTTAAAAAGTTTTTTTCTTCTTCAATATTTGAAGTTTTTCTTTCTATAGCACCAGTAGTAAATACCAACCTTTTAAATATATTTTTTTTATAAATAATAAAAGATAGTATGAAATCATCCGATACAAACCAACCGTAGTTTTTACTTTTTGATGACAAATACTTTTTATGTGCAAAAAAAGGCAAATCAATATCAAAAGGTAGTTCATCTTGAAATAATTTTATCACTTAAATACTTTCTAACTTAATCTATATATTGAATAAAGTACTAATATAATATAATACACTCTCTTATTTTATTAAAGAGAATTTACAAATAGTAGTATAATAATTTATTATATAATAATTATTATAAAAATTGGACTAAACAATGTTATTTAATTCATATGAATTTTTATTCATCTTTTTACCTTTAACTTTTTTAATATATTTTTTATTAAATGCTAAAGGATTATATTTTTATTCAAAAATCTTTATTGCATTCGCTTCTTTGGTATTTTATTCTTGGTGGAATATAGTATATTTACCTTTATTACTACTTTCAATTATGTTTAATTTCACCATAGGAATTATGGTTTCAAATAAAACAGAAAATTATTATCTAAAAAAATTTTTATTAGCTATAGGAATAATTCTAAATATTTTATTACTTGGATATTTTAAGTATATGGATTTTTTTATTGAAAATTACAATTTGATTACAAACACTAATTTATCATTATTAAAAATAACACTTCCCCTTGCTATTAGTTTTTTTACTTTTCAACAAATTTCATATTTAGTTGATAGTTATAAAGGTTTTACAAAAGAGTATAAGTTTATTGATTATACTATTTTTGTAACTTTTTTTCCTCAGTTAATTGCAGGGCCTATTGTTCATCATAAAGAAATGATGCCACAATTTGCAGATGATAAAAATAAAGTAATTAATTCTAGAAATATTTCAATGGGATTATTTATATTTTCAATGGGATTATTTAAAAAAGTTGTTATTGCTGATTCATTTTCTTCATATGTTACAAATGGTTTTGATATTCAAGAAAAATTGACTTTTATTGAAGCATGGATTACTTCTTTATCTTATACTTTTCAATTATACTATGATTTTTCAGGTTATACAGATATGGCAATTGGCTTAGCTCTATTATTTAATATAAAACTACCCATAAATTTTAATTCTCCATATAAAGCAACAAATATACAAGATTTTTGGAGAAGATGGCACATGACATTGTCTAGGTTTTTAAGAGACTATATTTATATTCCCTTAGGTGGAAATAAAAGTAAAGATTTAACTACCTATACAAATTTATTAATTACATTCTTATTTGCAGGGATTTGGCATGGAGCTGGTTGGACATTTGTTTTATGGGGATTATTCCATGCTATTGCAATGATTATATTTAGAATTTATTCTAAATTAAATATAAAATTGCATTTTATAATTGCTTGGCTTATTACTTTTAACTTTTTAAATGTAACTTGGATATTTTTTAGAGCGAAAAATTTTGATGACGCCATCAAAGTTTTAAAAGGATTAATAGGATTAAATGGCTTAGGATTAGCTTCTATAATGGAGTTTAAACTTATTCTTTTAGGGCTTTTTGTAACTTTATTAATTACAGTATTTACAAAAAATTCAATTGAAAAAATTGAGACATTTAAGGCGGATTATAAAACATTGCTATTTGCAAGTTTAATATTCTCTATAAGTATTATATTCCTAACAAGAGTTAGTGAATTTTTATATTTTAACTTTTAGGACATATGATGAAATTTACTAACTTTATAAAAGGATTCTTCCTCTTAAATATATTCTTTTTATCTATAATCTCAGTTTTCGTATATTTTATGGATCCTTATTGGACTTTTTCTCATTCCCACAAATTTAACTCCCTGCAGAACTCTACAAACGAAAGAGAGCAAAAAAGTAGTTTATTGTATTTCCAACATAAGCAATACAATGCTCTTCTTCTAGGAACTAGTAGAGTTACCTTTATAAACCAAAATGATTTTAAAAATATGAATGTTTTTAATTATTCTTTTTCCCTTGCAAATCCAATAGAGTTAAATGAATATATAGAGTTTGCAAAAAAACAAAATAAAAAAGATTTTGAATATATAATTATAGGATTAGATTTTTTAGGTACAAATTTAAATGCTGATAAAAATCAAAATCCTAAAGAAGTTTTTGATGAAATTACAAATCCTTTTTATAAATATAAACTTCTACTTAGTATTGATGCTTTTACATTAAGTATTGAAAATTTAAAGCGATCTCTTTTACATAGAGCTGGTGGACGTTCATATAATAGAGAAAATGTTGCATTTACAACTAATTTTGATCCAGATGAAGTAAAAAAAAGAGTAGAAGAGATTAGTGTTGATGAACAAAATAGTAAATTAAAAGATTATAAATATAATGATAATTTCAAAAATATCTTAGAAAATATAAAAAATTCTAATCCAAATTCAAAATTTATAGTTTTTACAACACCAGTTAGTATCCCATATTTAAATAGAATTATTGAAAAAGGTTATTATGATTCTTATAAAAAGTGGTTAGAACAAAGTGTTGAAATATTTGGGCAAGTTACACATTTTATGGATAAAAATAGTATTACAAATAATTATTCAAAATATTTTATGGATTATCATCACATTTATCCAGAATATACTTCTTTAATTGTAGATAAACTTCAAGATATAAATGCCACAACTTCACCTAAAGATTTTGGAATTATTTTAAATAAAGATAATATTAATAGTTACTTGAATAATTTCAAATAAGACATTACTTCTTTTTTGTAAGTAACCATGGCAGTTTAATCTCTTTAAATACAAGTAATAATGAAATTATATATAAAACTAAAAAAGATATTAGAGTTGCATAAGCTGCACCTTCTATTCCAAATAAGTTAATTAATAAATAATTTAATACAATGTTTATTAATCCTGCAAGCAAGGTAATAGCTGCTAAAGATTTTACCTTATGTTTAAATACTAATGGTGCTTCTAACACTTTTCTTAAACCCTCAAAGGTAAATCCTAAAGCTAAAACTGGTATTAAAACTAAGGCTTCTTCAAACTTACCATTTATCATTAAATGGAAAATATATGGTAAAAAGAAAACAAATAAAATAAATATTACTATACAAACTATAGAATATAAGTAAATTAGTTTAACAATTTTGATTTTATTTTCTCTTTCATTTCTAGCTAAATGCTCATATAAAATAGGATTTAAAGCTTTTGAGATTGCATCATATACCATGTTTATAATAATCGCCATTGTAATAGCTACATTATAAATACCTGCCGCCTCAAGTCCTAACATATTTGATATAAAAATTCTATCAATAGTTCCCATTAAATAAAGACCCAATACAGAAAATGTAAGTGGGAATAAAAATACAAAAAGCTCTTTTAATTTTTTATAATCAGTATTATATTTATAATACTGATTTTTTACAATATAGTAAATTGAATAAACAAAAATAAAAAATAAAATCAATAATTCTGCATAATATTTACCTTTCCAACCATATGAAAATTCAATTATTAAAATAAGTCCTAATCCCAAAGAGCCAAGAGATTGAAAGGTTTGTAAAACTGCAAATTTTATTGCATGTTGTTCAACTTGTAAAATAGTGTCAATAAATCTAAAAAAGATACTAAACATAGCATATAAGGTTATTACTATCATTAAAATAGTTTTATTTTCTAAATGCTCTGGTAATAAAATATGCTGGAATCCAATAAGTATTAATAATACTAAAGATGTTGTAGCTATTGTCAGTAACAATATATGATGCATATATTCAGCTATTTTTTCTTTTCCATATTGAGCAAATCTTGCTAATAAAAAATTTGAAGGAAAAAATCCAACATATATTGAGGCTATAGTTGAAATAGCAGTTACTAAGCCTAAAACACCATAATCTTCTTTTGATAAATAGTATGTAAGAACAGGTAATAAAAGAAAAGTAAGTCCTTTATTAAATAAAAGACTTATTACATATATCATTGAATTTGAAAAGAGCTTTTTAACCATAGAATAATCTATTTATATAATTTTGTAGCATATAAAGTATAGTTTTTATCATACTTTATTTGTTCATAATATTTTTTCTTAACTGATGTTAATATGTATCCTGTACTTTTTAAATCATATTTATTTATTAGTTCATTTGTTTGTTTTACAAACTCTTTTTTAGAGTATTCAGATTTAAATACAAAAAGTGTTGTATCTACTTTAGAAAATAAAGAGTGAGTATCTGGAACTAAAGCTGTTGGTGTTGAGTCAATTAAAATATAATCATACTCTTCTCTTAATTTTTCAATAATATTATCAACTGCTCCATTTGATATTAATTCTGATGGATTAGGTGGGATAGTTCCTGAAGTAACAACATCTATAAAATATTCCGATTGATTATCTTTTATTTTTACTCTTTGAGTTACATCTTCAATACTTACATTATTAGCTAATAAATCACTCATCCCCTTTTTATTGTCTAAATCAAATTTTAAATGAAGTTGAGGGATTCTAAGATCAAGTCCTAGAATAATAACTTTTTTACCTGATAATGCAATCATTACAGCTAAATTTGATATAAATGTACTTTTACCTTCATTTGAGACTCTTGAAGTTGCTAAGACTACTCTTGAATTATCTTTTTTTATTGTTAATTCTAAATTAGCTCTTATTTGTCTTAAAGCTTCTACATTTGGAGATAATAAATCATCTAATACAAAAAGTTTATTATAATTTTTACTTTTTATAAATGGTATATATCCAAAATAAGGGGTAGTTGTAAGAGATATTAAGTCACTTGATTTTTTAAGATATACATCAAAATATTCTCTTAATAAAACAACGATAAAAGCAACAAGTAATGCAAACATAAATCCAATAATAAAAATCATAGATTTTTTTGGTTTTACTGCAAATTCAGGTGGCTGTGCATAATCAATTACTCTATTAACTCTTTTTGATGAAATAAAATTAGATGTTGAATCATTATATTTTAATAATAATGCTTTATGTACTGATTCTTTTAAATTAAATACTCTTTCTAGTCTTGCTAATTCAAGTGCAACCTTTGGTAGTATTAAAATCTCTTTATCTAATTCTGAAATTTGTCCTTCTAAACTTTTAATACTTTCATTAAATGAAAGTGAAATATTTTTTACATTTTTTATAATATTATCTTCTAAACCTTTGATTTTTTCAGCTAGAGAAATCATTCTTTTATGAGCAGGAGTATATTTTGCAGATAATTCTTGTTGTAAACTTTTTTGTTCATCTAATTGCTTAATTAAATCATTTAAAGCATTATCATCAAATGATGTAGTACTTATTGATTCTCCTCTTAATAAAGACTCTTTTATTGAGTCAAAGATTTTATTTTTTCTTGTAACACTTAATAATTCAATTTGTAAATCATCTTTTTGTTTATTTATTTGCTCAACCTTTTTATCTATATTAAATAATAAGTTTTGACTTCTAAATAATTCTAACTCTTTTTCAGCAATTGATAATTCTTCTTTTGATTTTTCAAGTTGTATTTCAAGAAAAGTTAAACTTTCTTGTAATTGTTTTGTATTTTCATTTTTATTTTGCGCTAAATATGCAGTTAATAATTGATTTACAAACTCACTACTTCGTAATGGTGTTGAATCTTTAAACTCTATTTTTATAATTGATGAATCTTTAATTAAAGGATAAACTGAAAGATTTCTTTTAACTCTTTCTTGGATATTTTCACTTGAATGTAGCATAAAAGAATATTTATTTGAATCATTAAATCTCTCATCATTTAATTCAATTTTACTTTCTTCTTTTTCTATTGTTTTTTCAGTTTCACTAATTTGTTTTTTATTAGCTTCAACTTTTAAATTAGTACCTAAATATTCATTTGCTTCTTCTTTTTCTAAATCAGAAAATGATTTGTTAGTTCTAACTACCTCTTTTTCTTTTAATTTATTTGTATTAATCTTTCTTTCAACTACTTCTTTTTTTTCAAATAGAATCTTACTAACACTTTCACTTGTTCCTACTGTACTACTTGCTGTGTATTTATTTATATAAGCATCAGGATGTAAAGCAAGTATTTCATTTAAAACTGTTTTCGCCTCTTTATAGTCTTTAAAAGCTTCAATTGCAATTACATACATATTATCAGAAGCTCTAGCAATCACTTTGAAATTTAATTCTGCTTGCAATTTATCAAATTTTGCTGTTCTATTTTCATTAAATATTTTTAATGCATATTGGGCATCATTCATTGAATGAAATGAAGAAACCATAATTTTTCTTGTAAGTTCAGCAGAAAATAAAAACTGAGAAACAAAAATTAGTATAAGAAGATATTTCATATTTATTTTGCCTCTTTTTTATTAACTTCTAATATAAATAAATCATTTTCTACAAGTGTGTTGTATTTATATTTTTCTTCTAATTGTAAAATATCATTTGAACCTTTTAGTTTTGACATTAAAGTTGATGTATCAAAAGAAATTTGGTAATACTCATTATCAAGAGGAACAATATTTATTTTTTCATTGTATAAAGCTTTATTCTTGAACTTAAGTGTTTCAATAACAAAAGGAAATTCTTCTTCTTCAATAACGAAAAATTTTCCATTTTTTTTATTAAAAAATTCATATTCAAAAGCAATTTCATTAATAGCTTTATTAATTAAAAAATTTGATTTTAATATTTCTGATTCATCTTTAGGTGAATTTTCTTTTACAGCAATTTGAAAGGAATCTTTTTGTGTTGAAATATCTTGTTTATATTTTATAATCTCCACTGTTGCTTCTGATTGATATACTCTTTGAGCAAAATAAGCATATATAACAAATAAAGAAAATATAATAGAAAAAACAAGAAAAAATAGAACAAAATGTTTCTTTATTAAATCTTTATAATATTTTAATGTTGTATTCAAAATAATTCCTATTTTTTAATTTAATGATTTGATATTAACACTACTTCCCGTAGCTGATTCAATCAACTGTATAAATGGAAATAATTCATTGATTGTAATATTAAATGTTTTCCCGGAACTTGGATTTACATAAACTATATCATATGGCTGTAATTGCAAATCATTTGAAGTTAGATTTTGAAAATTTGTTAAATCTAATTTTATTAAATCTGGTTTATTTAGATCCCCTCTAATAATTAATACTTCATTTTTCTTAGAAGTATCACTTAATCCTCCACTACTAGAAAGTACTTCAAAAATACTAATTGTTGTATTTGTTACTTTTATAGTTCCTGGTCTATTAACTTCTCCTAAAACGAATACTCTATGATTTATTATATTGATATTTACAGAAGGATTAATAATAAATTCAGAAGCTAATTCTTCTATTTTTTTCTTTAAATCATCTACAAACATTCCCTCAACATTTAAATCGCCTATTAAAGGGAAAGATGCTGTTCCATCAGCATTTACTAATATTCCAACTGTATCTTCTTGAAAATCCCCAACTTTTCTAGTGCTAAGATCAGGATGTTCATAAAATAATACAGAGATTCTATCATATGGTCTTATTTTATACCTATAAATTTTTTTTTCATGATTATTGATAATATTTGTTAATTCTTGATTCTTTGAAAATAAAATGTGATTTTTAGATTCACATCCCATAAAAATAAAAATTGTTAAAAAAATTAAAAGATTAAACTTCATTAAAAAACTTCCTCATATAATAAACTCTTATAATAGCTAAAAAAGGATTAAAATATAACAAAAAAAAGTATTTGAAAACTAATTAAATCAATTAACATTTTGATATACTTTCTTCTCAAGCTAAATTAGATATGATAATATAAATTTCATAAGGATATATATATAATAATGCAAAATAACTTTACAAATAAACTTAATGCATTTTCTGTTTTATATGTAGAAGATGAAGATGGAATAAGAAATAATATCGAAGAAATATTACAACATTTATTTAAAGAAACAAATAGTGCTACAAATGCAAGTGAAGCCTATGCAAAATATTTAGAGTTTAATCCTGATTTAATCATTACTGATATAAAAATGGGAGCAGAGACAGGTATAGATTTAATAAGAAAAATTAGGAAATCTGATTCAAAAACTAGAATTATAATCACTTCAGCCCATACGGATTTGGATTATTTACTACAAGCTACTGAACTTTATCTTGTGAAATATATTGTAAAACCTATCACTCAAGATAAATTAATGAATGCATTAGAAGCTTTTGTAAATACATATGATGAAGATAAAATATATAACCTTATTCCAAATTGGATTTTTGATTATAAAGAATCAATTATTTCAAATGGAAATGAAATATTTACTTTGACAAAAAAAGAAAATACTTTTCTAAGACTTCTTATTACAAAAAATAGACTAATAACATATGAAGAGTTAGAAAATAGTGTATGGGATGATGATTCAATGATGACAGCCAATGCTATGAGACTTTTTATTAAGAATTTCAGAAAAAAACTTCCTGAAAATTTTCTAAAAAATATTCAAGGGGTTGGATATAAACTAGTTAGAGATTAGTTTTATATCTTCTTCAATTATCACTTCACTTTTTAATTCTTCTTCTTTTTTTTCTAATTTTTTTAACTCATCAAGTTTTATAAAATATGCATGTCCTAAATAAATAATATAGTATACTGCTGTAAAAAGTGTAGCAAAGGGAATCATAGAAATAAAATATAAAAATAGAGTTCTAAGCCTAAAACTATTCCCTTCTTTTTTATATATTACTTTATACTCTTCTTTACTTAGTATTGTTGAACTTACATCAAAATTTAAAAGCTTATGAAAAAAATAATATAACGGTAAAGCAAAAGCAATGATATTTAATACCGGCACAAAATAAACAGGTATCAAGAGAATAAATAAGAAAATCATCATTAAGCCACTTTTTAATAATACCCATAAAGGAGATAATAAACTCCCATGCCCATGAAGTGTCAAGTGAGAATAATATCTCTTATGTAAAATTGATAAAATCATTGGTGTTAAAAATCCAATAACAACTATAGATAAAATAACTGAAGCTTGTAATACAATTACAGTTCCGATTGTATAAAGTAAAAATCCTGCGATCCAAGAAGTAAAAGAATATTTAAATAAAAAAACTATGAAATAAGTTGCCCAAACAAAATAAAAAGGTGCATTCTCATCAATAACAACTTCTTCTCCATTTTGTGAAGCAATTGCAATTTCTTGAAGTGAAGTAATACCAAAATCTGCTGCTGCAAAAAAAAGCATATATAAAATTACCATTGTTGCAATCAATGGAATTAATGCAATTCTTAACATAGAACTTGTAAAAAAATCTTTTACACTTTTTAATATAATTTCTATTTCATTCATATTTTATACATCCTTTTTATCAAATCTAGTTCTATATTCGCATTTCTGACAAAGCTCTTCTACAATTTCATTTTTTCTAAAACCATTTTGAATGGCTTTAACTCTATTTGAATTTAAGATATCACTTATTTGTGTAGTATTTGTATTTCCAAGATTTATACAAGCATTTTGGTCTAAACAACAAGGAACAACATCTCCACTTGTAAGTATTCCAAAATGTGAATCTAAGCCATAACAAAAGCCTTTTGTAGAAACAAATTTATTTTCTAGACTAGGCCAGTTAAAATATTCGTCAAAATTGAAAAATATTTTTCTATCTATTCTTATATTTTTAGGTCGTTCTTTATAAACTTCTTCAATATTTATTTCTGTATTGAAAGTTTCATTTATTTTGTCAAATACTTTTTTATTGAACTCTTTTGCACTTTTCTCCTCATCTAAATTCCATATTCTAAAATTTATAAAGTACTCATGTTTTTGCTCTTGTGCAAATTTTACAAAATCCAAAATAGGATTCAAATATTCATCAAGTGTTTTTTTATGTGAATTTGCATTATAAGAATTAATTGAAAAATTAATCTGTTTTATTGTTGGATTCATTAGTGCTAAATAGTGTTTTTTATTTATATTGTTTGCAGTTGTTGTTATATTTACTTTTAAATCATGTTTTAAACTAATATTTAAATACTCATTTAAATTTGATAAAACTAATGGATCACCAACCATATGATAAGCTAACTCTTTTGTATAAGGTTTTAACTGAAAATTCAAATCATCAAATTTTTCTAAACTCATTGTTCCATTTGGAAGTATTTTAGGAGGACAAAATGTACACTTTAAATTACAAATATTTGTAATTTCTATATGCACTTTCTTAAATTTTTTAATAATATTTTCCTTTTTTGATTTTTTAAATTGTATCTAATAGTTGATAAATATAATCAATTACTAACTGGAGTTTCAATATAATCACTTTACTATTTAAAAAGGTGAAAATATGGAAATGATTCTAAATGAAAATGATTTAATTGTTGGTGCTTTATTTGAAAATGGAACAATTCAAGATTATGTTGATGAAAATAAAACTTATGGTCTTGTTAGAATTGAAGATTCAACTGTAAATTGGTTTTTATTTAATAAAGATGAAAGTGAAGCTGACTTACAAAAACTATATAAAAAAATATTAAAAGAAGAACATTTTATTCAAGATGATTTTGGAGAAGAA
The DNA here is from genome assembly GCF_040884245.1 of Arcobacter sp. s6. Lineage (NCBI taxonomy): Bacteria > Pseudomonadati > Campylobacterota > Epsilonproteobacteria > Campylobacterales > Arcobacteraceae > Arcobacter > Arcobacter sp. s6. Next base: position 78,042 of record NZ_JBEVTN010000015.1, read on the forward strand.
ATTGTAGTGTTTAATAGAACAGGGAATAAACCATTTGAAGATTTCATCAAAAAAATTGATGAATATCTAGGAGATGAACTTGGAGAGTTTATTTAATATTTAAAAATAATTTTTTATAAATATTATCAAAGTTTTCAATAGCAGGAAGATTAAATTCATCTTCTTTCTCTTGTGTCCAAAATAAATATTTATTTCTAAACTTAGTATAACTTGTCAAAAATGATATTTTAAATGCTGTCGCTATTACAGTATTTGTTTCTCTATCTAAAAATTTATATTCATACATATCATAAATTTTTGGAAAAAAACTCTCCTTATGACTTTTTGAAATTACAAACTTAGCTTCTTCATTAGAATTAGATATTAAAGAATTATCATATTTATATGAGTTCAAATATACTCTTTCAGTATTATATGTATATTTATTAAATTTATATGTGAATGTTGAAATATCAATAAACTTTTCAATGTAGTTTTCATGCATACTTGCTATTTCTTCTTTTTCAGAATTACTAAGTGTTATTGAATATTTTAAAGGATACATATAAGCGCCTACAACAGACAAACTATCTATTTTCAAATTTTTGTTTTTTAAAGGCTGAGTATATATTTTTGAATCCATTTGAAATAATTCATAATAATTTTTTACAGCAAATTTAACTACTAAATCATAATATCCAACACTTAATAAAGAAAATAAAAGTAAAAAAAACACAATAATACTTTTAAATATTCTAGAAAGTATAAAACTTATAAAAAAACAAAAAGAGATAAATGAAAAGTTTGATATTATAAATATTAAATTTTCTGGCATTAAAATTTGAATAGAAGGCATAATAAACTTATTTTACCAAATAAGGTAAATCTCTTTTTAAAGACTCTAATAAATCTTCATTTAAAAAAAACTTTGCAAATCTTTCATCAATATTTTTATAACAAAAAGCGCATACATATCTATTTCTTTTGATTAATTCAACCGCTTGCTCTAATGCACTTTGTAATTCAATACTATTATTATAATATTCAAACATAGAATTTAAATACTCTGCTTTTATTTCTTCTTTTACAAAGATAATATTTTCTTGCATAAATTCTATTACATTTTCTTCATTTGATTTTATATTTAAAAATGCTTCTTTAACATCATCAAATCTCATATCAAATTTTGCACCAACTAATAATACTTCTTTTAAATTCTTTAAATCATTTTTTTGGAAATAATATTGTAATAATAGATTTAAATAATGTTCTTGAACATCAGTATCATAATCTTCTATAAATTCAAAAACTTCTTGTGCTTCTAATATTTTATTAGTTTCAATTAGAGTATTGTGAATTATTCCAATTTCCCCAATAATCTCATGTATTCTATCACCCATTTAAAAGTGTCCTTCATATTTTATAAATTAAATCAAATTTATTATAACTAAAAAATATTATAAACTAATTCAATATCTTATAATGTTGAATTTATAATGAGTCTTTCCATAAAAACTAGGCAAAAAAAAAGCTTCTAGCTAAAAGAACAATAAGTTCAAATAGCTAAAAGCTTGAATTGGTTGCGGAAACAGGATTTGAACCTGTGACCTTCGGGTTATGAGCCCGACGAGCTACCGTGCTGCTCTATTCCGCGGTTTATAAATAATCAACAGTATCAAGTATTAATTAGATTTTTATTTTATAAGAAATGTGGATGGGGTACTAGGATTCGAACCTAGGAATGACTGCACCAAAAGCAGTTGCCGTACCACTTGGCGATACCCCAAGAAAATATGGTTTTGAAAATGGAGCTGGTGAAGGGAGTTGAACCCCCGACCTGCTGATTACAAATCAGCTGCTCTAGCCAACTGAGCTACACCAGCATCCAAAAATTATTGTTTTAAAAACTGCGTATTATACACTTTTTATACAATGGTGTCAAGAGAGGGACTCGAACCCTCGACCTCCGGCTTATGAGACCAGCGCTCTAACCAGCTGAGCTACCTTGACGTTTTAAGATTAAATTGGTTGCGGAAACAGGATTTGAACCTGTGACCTTCGGGTTATGAGCCCGACGAGCTACCTAGCTGCTCTATTCCGCGTTATAAATAAAAGAACATTTAATCAATTAAGATTAACCGTGGAGCGGGAGACGAGACTCGAACTCGCGACAGTCTGCTTGGAAGGCAGAAGCTCTAGCCAACTGAGCTACTCCCGCATCACTTTTAGTAAAATAATAAAAATTAAATAGCATTACCAAATCTATTTAATAGTGGAGCGGGAGACGAGACTCGAACTCGCGACAGTCTGCTTGGAAGGCAGAAGCTCTAGCCAACTGAGCTACTCCCGCATAAAAATGTACTGAAATACATTTCTAAATCACAAAAAGTGAAAACTATTAATTATAATAGTGGTGGGTCATGAAGGACTCGAACCTTCGACCACTCGGTTATGAGCCGAGTGCTCTAACCAGCTGAGCTAATGACCCAAATGGCGGACAGTGAGGGATTTGAACCCTCGGTACCGTTGCCAGTACGTCTCCTTAGCAGGGAGGTGGTTTCAGCCAGCTCACCCAACTGTCCGCTGTTTTCCATAATTTTACTTTCATAAAATCAGGACGGAAATTATAATAGTATATCACTTAAAATATACTTAAATAAAAAGAAGAAATATTATATATTCTTTAATATCTCTTCCACTACTAATTTTGGATTCTCTGATTTATAGATTGGTCTTCCAACAACTATGAAATCTACTAAATTTTCTTTTGCAAAAGGAATATCAGCAACTCTTTTTTGATCACCACTATCTTCACCAAATGGTCTAATCCCAGGACATAAAGTAATAAACTCTTTTGAAGTATTATTTTTTATATCAAAACTTTCATAAGCAGAGCAAACAACACCATCTACACCTGAATTATATGTATCAATTGCAAATTGTGTTGCTTTTGTATTTATATCTTCATTATAAATAGCTTTAAAAGCATCATTATCAAAAGATGTAAGAGCAGTTACAGCTAATACTAAAGGTTTATTTGGAATATCTTTTATTCTATTCATAACTGTACTCATAGCTTCTACACCTGAACTTGCATGTACATTAAACATATCTACTAAACCAAAGTTTGATATTTCTTCTGCGGCATCTGCCATTGTATTTGGAATATCATAAAGTTTTAAATCTAAAAATATTTTAAAATTAGGATTTATAGCTTTTAAATCCTCTAAAAACTTTTTCCCATCTCTAATATATGTTCTAAATCCTACTTTTAACCAAACATCAAAATCTTTTATCTGCTCTACTAAAGCTAAATTCTCTTTTGCACTTGGTAAATCTAAAGAGATACATAATTTCATTGCATTATTCATAAACTATGCCTTTACAACTTTATCTAATAATCCATTTACAAATTTTGGAGCACCATCACTAGCTAATCTTTTAGATAATTCAATTGCTTCATTAATAACAATAGCTTTTTGTAAATCTTCAAATAATATCTCATAAACAGCAAGTCTAAGAATCGATTTTTCAACAGAACCAATATCTGATAAAGTACCTTGATTTAAATGCGAAACAATTTCATTGTCAATAGTTTTTAAATTTTCAACCGTTCCATTAAAAACTTTTAATGCAAAATCTTTTTGTTTGTTTCTAATTTTTTTATCTTCTAAAATTTCATCAACAAATTTTACAATACCTTCATTTCCCAAATCATAAGCATATAATAAACCAATTACAGACTCTCTAGCTTGTGTTCTAGTTGCCAAAATTACTTCTCCATTTCTGAGTATAAATCTAGCATTTCAATAATGGTAACCATTGCTTCTGCACCTTTATTCCCAACTTTTGAACCAGCTCTCTCAATTGCTTGCTCAATTGTATCAGTTGTTAAAACTCCATTTGCAACAGGTTTACCATGTTTAATTCCTACAGTTGCAATTCCTTTTGTAGCTTCAGCTGAAATATAATCAAAATGAGGAGTTGCCCCTCTGATTACTGCACCAACACAACAAATAGCATCATATTTACCACTTGCTAATGCTTTTTCTAAAGCAAAAGGAATTTCAAAAGCACCTGGAACTAAGATTAAATCTAAATTATCTTCATTTCCACCATGTCTTTTAAATGCATCCCTTGCACCTTCAACTAATCTATCAGTTATGATATGATTAAATCTTCCATTGATAATAGCAACTTTTTCGCTACCTTTTAGTCTTAAATTACCTTCAATAATTTTCATTTATTTCCTTTAAAAATATATGCGTAAGGATTAATTATATCCTAATGCCTCTTGTATTGCAAAAATTTCATTTACTGTTGTATATAAATCTTCTATTTTAAGCATATTTGGTCCATCGCTTTTTGCAACACTTGGATCAACATGTGTTTCAAAAAAGAATCCATCAACACCAACTGCAGCTGCTGCTTTTGCCATATATGGAACAAACGTTGAGTTTCCACCTGTTGTTCCACCTGTGCTTGGTATTTGAACAGAATGAGTTGCATCAAAGATTACAGGTGCGTATTGTTTTAATAAAAGTAAATTTCTCATATCAACTACAAGTGCTCCATATCCAAAAGTATTTCCTCTTTCACAAAGCCAAACACCAGCTTTTTCAGAAGAGTCATAAGAAACTTCTGTTATCCCTCTTGTATTTAATATTTTTTCAACTGGGTGTTTCATTGCATCTGCTGCTAAAAACTGACCTTTTTTTATATTAATAGTTGCAGGTGTTTTAGCAGCTGCTACTAATAAATCTGTTTGTCTACATAAAAATGCAGGGATTTGTAAAATATCAATAACTTCACCAGCTGGTGCTGCTTGATATGACTCATGTATGTCAGTTACAACTTTATATCCAAATTGCTCTTTTATTTCTTGAAATATTTTTAATCCCTCTTCAAGTCCTGGCCCTCTAAATGAGCTTATACTTGTTCTATTTGCTTTATCAAATGAAGCTTTAAAATAAAATTCAACTCTTTTATCTTCACTTAATGGTTTTAATTTTTCAGCAATTCTCATTACTGTATCTCTATCTTCTAGTACACATGGTCCTGTTAAAATTTTCATTTAATTCCTTTTAAAAATTGTTCGTTTTTCTTTACCTGTTATTGCATAATAAAATTCATAAATATTTTGACAAATATATTCTATATCATCTTTTGCATGACTATCACATGCTAATAAAATTTTATCACCTATTTTAATATCATTTTCCCACTCTGGGGTTAATATTATATCATTTTCTCGTTGAAGTAACAAAGGAACAATATTATTTTTATGTTCTCTACTATGTAAAGATATTCCTAATAAACTTAAATATACTATTTCTCCTAATTGCAAATAATTAAAAATTTGAGGAGTTGATATTTCATTGATTTCTATTTCTAACAAAAGTGGTTTTGCATCAATTTCTTTCAAAAGTCTAGTTACAAGTTTTGATGCCCATTCATTATCTTTTTTTATAATCATTTTTAGAAACTTATCACTTAGTGGATTAACCAATGCATTGGTAACTTTATTTACTAAAATTTTAGAAGGAGTAAAAATATGATTTATATTCGCATTCTTAAATAAAAAATCATCTAAGATATCATTTTCTCTAACTACTGTTACAATATCTGGATTTAATTTCTTTGCTGTTGCTAGAATTGATAAATTAGTTGTATCATCCTCTGTTGCTGCAATTATTGTAACAGCATCTTTTATTCCAACATTTATTAATAACTCTTTATCATCAGCATTCCCAAAAACTAAATGGGATATTTCATCGGGAGTGAATTTTTTATCTTTATTTTTATCTAATTCTATTAATTTAACCTCTACATTAGTATCAGTTAATTTTTCAAAAATCTTTCTTCCCATTCTTCCATATCCACAAATAATATAAAGACCTTTAGGAAAAACTGGTAAAGTTGCATTTAAATCATCAATTCCATATAACCATTTTTCAAGCTTAAATAAATTTGGTGCAGAAAGGGCCATATTTATTTCAGATGAAATTATAGAAAATGGATTAATCACAACCTCAGCATTCAAATCTTTTAAATTTTCTGTATGATTTGTAGTTGTTGATTTTACAGCTACTTTTATGTTTTTATTTAAAGTTTTTGCTATTAATGTTATTTTTAAATTTAAAGCATCATCTTCTAATAATGAAACAATAGCCTTACAATTCTTTTTATTAAGACCTGCTGCTTCTAAAACTTTCACAGAATAAGTTTCGCTAAATAAAACAGGAACTGTTGGAGTAAAATTTTCTAAAAGTAGATTGTTTATCTCCATTTTATCTTTTGTTATTACAACTGTTCTTAATCCTTGGGCAAGAGCTTTTGTAATAATCTTTCTTGTGATTTGATTATATCCAAGCACAACAATAAATTTTTCATTTAAATTTTTTATTTGTCTTAAAAATTTTGTTTTTTCAATTTCTTGTAAAAATAATTTGTCTTGTAATAAAGTAAGTAAAGAACCTATACTATAAAACCATCCTAAAACAGTTAAATATGTTGAAAAAGTTACCCAAATTCTTTGAGTATAAGTAAAAGGATAAGGCAGTTCTCCGAATCCTATGGTAGTTGCAGTATATGAAATAAAATAAAAAGCATCAAATATGGTCATATGATAAGTATTTCCATTATTATCCATACCAGGTATTAAAAGAAATCCTATCATTGAAATAGTATATGTTAATAATATTACTAAAAATGGTTTTCTCATTTTTTGTAATATTATAAATAAAGAATTATTTCTCAATATATTTCCCTATTCTATCTTTTTGATTTTAATGTATCGCCAACATACAGTGCCACTGAAGTTACATTTGCCAATAGTGCCCCACCTGATAGAGAAACAATAACTGACATAATTGAAGAATCAACAGTAGATGAATAAGCAGCTACTGTCCAAATAACAGCTGCTGTTATTAATTGAATATCAGCAACTAAAGAAGTTGCTAATAGCACTGAACCTAACTGAGTCTTATCTCCAAGTTTTAAAATTGTAGCAATTAAGTTTATTATAATTGCTGCAAATAATTCATATTTACTATGACTTTCAACCGATTGAATATCTCCATAAAAAAATCCAAAATTCAAAGTCATTGCCAAGATTATAAAAAATCCTGAAATTACCTTATCTAAATTCATGGTATTCATCCTCCAAATCTTTTCCTAAATCTAATTTTCTTTTAAATACTTCATCAATATTATCATGCACTCTTGAATCTTTATCTAAAAATAATAATCTATGTTTATTTAACTGATTAATATTTTTAAGTCCCATTATCGCTAATAAACCTTTTACATTTTTTAAAAGATTTTTATGATAATTTGCCACATAAGTAGCATGTCTAAATACAAAATATTTTCTTCTTTTGCTCTTATTTTGAGTAGCAAGTCCTACAGGACAATCTCTTCCTGTAGTTCCTGAACAGTATCTTGCTCGTATACATCCAGCACTCATCATAAAACCTCTTGCTATTTGTAAAAAATCAGCACCTAAACTCATAATAATAACAATATCATCAGGAGTTAAAATCTTACCACTTGCAACTAGTCTTACTTTATCTCTAACTCCATAATCTGTTAAGACTTTATTTACTAAATAGATTGAATCTCTAACATTAAGCCCTACCCTTTCCATCATTTCAATAGGAGCTGTAGCACTCCCACCACTTCCTGCATCTACTGTAATATAATCAGGATAAGCATCATTACCCTCATCAATTCTTTTTTTAATCTCTTTTGCATATGGTTCAATATTTTCGATATCAGAAATTACTATTTTAACACCAACAGGCTTCTCTGATAATTCTTGAAGGGTTCCAATAAAATCAAATAACTCTTCAATAGAGTTTGCATAAGGAAATCTATTAGGAGAAAATACATCTTTATATGCTTCAACATTTCTATAATATGCAATAGCAGGAGTTACTTTATGACCTGAAAGTTTTCCACCTGTTTGCTTTGCACCCTGAGCCATTTTAATTTCAGTCATTTGACAGAATCTCATAACTTTTTGATATCTATCTGGATCAAATTTCCCTTCTTTATCTCTGGCTCCATAAAGTCCTGAACTAATCTGAAAAACAATATCAGGCATATCGGAAGGAACATCTTTTGGGAAACTTTCTAATGGTGCATCCCAATTTGGTCTATAAAAAACTTTACTATTCATATCTAAGATATAGGTTTCAGCTTCTGGATCATTTTTAAAAACTAACTTTCTATAAACATCTGCAGCAGTTGATCCATTAAAGAAAAACTTGACATAATGTTTAATTTTTTTATTAAAAGCTGTACTATCTACTATTTTCATATAAGAAGGATCATATTTAGCATGAGTAACAAAAAAATTAGAAGTAACTCCTCCTTCTCCTGAATTGATAGGAAAACCACCTATTTGTGATCCTTGAACAAAAGCTCTTGTTCCCTCAGGAGAGATAGAACCATCACTCATAGCAGATCGAGCAATTATACTCTTTGCTGTATATGGTTTTTTTCTTCTTTCACCAAAAATTACTTCAAATTTATCTTCAACTTCATCATCATTTAAAACAATATTTGCATGTCTTATCATGAACTTTGGCTTAGGTAAAGGCTGAGAAGGAGAAAATGATGCATAATTGGGTAAATCTCTAGCTGCTTTATAAACCCAGTCTAATTTATCTTTTGATTCATAAAACTTTTCATCACCAAAATATTGTCTAAAAGGTTCTCTTGCCTCTTCAAATACATATCTTAATCTTCCTATAATCGGATAATTAACAAGTAACTGATGATCCCTCTGTACATATTTATCATGAACATACCAAGCAATCATTACAATTGCAAAAATAATCCAAAACTCTTCCCAAAACGTAAAATTTTCTAAAAACTCCATTTTATTCCTTTTTACTTGATACTAATAATCCACTTAAAACTATCAATAGTATACCAAAAACTATTGAAATACTAGGAAAGTTATCTCCTAATATAAGTCCTAAAAGAATAGAAAATAATATATTACTATAAGATATCGTTCCTATTATTCCAGCTTTTGCAAAAGAATATGCCTTTGTCATATAAATTTGAGCTAATGTAGCAAAAACACCCAATAAAATAATATATATCCAGTCGCTTGCCAAAGGCATTACAAAAGTACCTAACATAAAGTCTAAAGATTTATTTGAATAAAAAGTTGAAATAATCATTAAAATCAAAGGTCCGATTGTACCAATAGTCATAAATGATAAAACTATGGCTCTTGAATCATAAAAATTTCTAAGCTCTCTAACAGAAGTATAAGCAAGGGCAGCCCCTACTCCAGAGAGGATTCCTAAATAATCGGTTTTTTCTAAAGAACTTCCATCAAATTCTGTAATAAATACAATTCCAATGAAACCTACAAAAACACCTAACCAACCTTTTACTCCTAATTTTTCTTTTAATAAGAAATATGCCAAAATAGCTGTAAAGATAGTAGATGTTTTTGAAAAAGTCATTGCTTCTCCCAAAGAAATTTCTGATATATTATAAAAGAAAAATAATAAAGCAATAAATCCAGCCATACCTCTAAAAACTAATAACCAAAATTTACCGCCAATTTGTTTTAAAGGAGAGTTATATATCGATATTAAAATTAAAAAAACTCCAAATATATTTCTAAAAAAAACAACTTCAACCGAACTCATTGAATCACTAAGTTCTTTTGCAGCAGCACCCATAAATGCAAACATTACAGAGGCAAAAAGCATGTACTGAATACCTTTATTTACTTGATTTTCCATAAAATCCTTTCATTATTAAGAAAGAATTGTATTTATAATAGTATTAAAAAAAGATTATTAAGGTTTTTCATTTTAAAGCTACTTTTAGATATCATAATAACTTTATATAAATATTTGTAGGGGTAACATGGAATACTTAAAAATTGTTGGAGGGAAAGATATTTCTGGAAGCGTAGTAATATCAGGAGCTAAAAATGCAGCTCTTCCTTTAATTGCTTGTACTATTTTAGGAAAAAATGAAATTACAATTGGAAACTTACCAAATGTAGTTGATATTAATACATTTTTAAAACTTATCAAAAAACTTGGTGGAGATTTTATAAAAGATGCAAAAACAAATACTGCAAAAATCAATACTTCAGCTATAAATAATACAACAGCAACATATGACATTGTAAAAACAATGAGAGCCTCTATTTTGGTTCTTGGACCAATTCTTGCAAGATTTGGACATTGTGAAGTTTCACTTCCAGGTGGTTGTGCAATTGGTCAAAGACCTGTTGATTTACACTTAAAAGCTTTAGAGCAAATGGGTGCAAAAATTGAAATTCTTCATGGATATATTAAAGCTACTGCTCCAAATGGATTAAAAGGTGCAAAAATTGTATTTGATAAAGTTACAGTTGGTGGAACTGAAAATACAGTAATGGCAGCTGCACTTGCCCATGGAACTACTACAATAATAAATGCAGCAAAAGAGCCTGAGATAGTTCAACTTTGTGAAGTATTAGCAAATTCAGGTGTAAATATTCAAGGTATTGGAACCTCAAAAATTATTATTGAAGGAACAGGACAAAAACTAATAGATATAAAACCTTTTGACGTTATTCCTGATAGAATTGAGGCTGGAACCTATATGTGTGCAGCTGCTATTAGAAATCAAAAATTAAAAATTGATAAAGTCGTTCCATTACATTTAGAGGCAATTATCTCTAAACTTGAAGAGATGAACTTTGAAGTTTTACAAGATGAAAACAGTGTGACAATTCTTCCTACAAATGAAATTAAACCTGTAAATATCATTACAACAGAGTATCCTGGATTTCCAACTGATATGCAAGCTCAATTTATGGCACTTGCAACTCAAGCAAATGGAACAAGTACAATAGATGAAAGACTATTTGAAAATAGATTTATGCATGTTAGTGAACTTTTAAGACTAGGAGCTGATATTCACTTAAATGGAAACACAGCAACAATAAATGGTAAAAAAGGAACACTAAACGGAACTGATGTAATGGCTACAGATTTAAGAGCCTCATCAGCTCTTGTTTTAGCAGCATTAGTTGCTCAAGGAGAGACAAATATCCATAGAATCTATCATCTTGATAGGGGTTATGAAAATCTTGAAGGGAAACTTTCGAAAATTGGTGCTGATGTAAAAAGGTTTACGGAATAGGACATTTTTTAATGATAAGTATAAAAATCAGATACTTATCATTTTTTTTAAGTATAAATTAAATAAAATCTAACTAATTATAAAAAAGGCTACTATTTATGAAACTAGAAATTTCTTTATTCAAATTTGATAAAAACTCAGACTACTTACCATACTATACAAAACATTTTTTGAAAATAGAAAATGAAAAAAATATTTTAGATATATTAAAAACTATAAATAAAACTGCAAAACTAGGATTCCAAGATAATACAAATTTTGATTTAGTTATAAATGGCGTTTATCTAAAAGCATCTATTACTTTAGAAGAACTTATTCAGAATTTTGGAAAAGAGCTTACTATTGAACCTATTTCAATAAGAAGAGCAAATAATGATTTATTAATTGATGATAATGATTTTAAAGATAAAATAAACATTCTAAAAGAATTTATTAATGAAGATGACAAAGCAGACTATTTAAAATTAAAACAATATTATTATGCTTCAAATACTTTAAACTACAATAGTGATTTTATTGGAGATTCTGTTCTAATTTTTGCACATAATTTAATAGAGAGAAAACCAGCATATGAAACTTATATACTTCATGCATTAAATGAAGTAGAAATTGGAGCACAATATCATACTAGTTTAGAAAATAGAATTTATGATTTTGATTTAACTATAGAAAATAAAATTATAGATATTCAGAAAAAACTAGATTTATTTGAAGAAAATGATAAACAAAATTTTAGAATCAATAAAACATTAATTATTGATTTCGGAACTTTTGAAGATTCTATTGAGATAAAACATGATTTCAAAGATTTTAATATTGCTTATTATCCTTCAAAAAATAATGAAAAAACTCTTGAATTACTAGAAAAACTAAATGCAAAAATATTAAATCTTGATACTCTAAAACTTGATTTAGCAAAAAATACATTTAATAAAAATCCAAAGATTACTTATTGTGTAGCTTCTACAATATTATTAGATGCTTTTGATACAAATGCTGATTTTTTATTAGTTGATACAGTAGAAGATTTTTATATCTTTGATTACAATAGAAAACAGATTGAAAAAATATCAGGGAGAGAGATTATACTTCCCGTTATTCATGTAAATGAATTACAAAAGCTAGCATCAGGAAATCATGATGAAGTTAAGAAAACATTAGAAAAACATCAAATAAATCCAGAAATAATATAATGAAAGAAGTATTTTGCGATTAGAATTAGATTTTATTATTTATGGTAGTTTACTAATTGCTGCTTTAATACCTTTATATATTTATAGAAAAAAGATTTTTACTTTTAAATACAGTGATAATGGATTTTCTTTTTTCATAAAAGATTTAAAGCTACACATGGCAAAACATCACCCTAAAATAAAATTTGATTATTCAATAATTGAGAAAACACAAAATGAACAAGATTTAAAAGTAAGAGAAACATTAATTGTAGAAAATATTATAGAGCAATTTTTCAACTATGATTATAAGAAAAAAACACAAGGCAGTGTATCTAATGATAAGCTTTGGATAAACTACATAGAAAAATCCAACTCTAATCCAAAATATCCAAATGATTGGTCTCAAAGAAAAGATGCAGCATGGAGAAGAGATGAAAAAAGCTGTAATAGATGTGGGAATAAAATCTCTTTAGAAGCAACTTACACATCTTTTGTAAATGAAATAAAAGATGGCGGAGGCTACAATATTGAGAATATTATAATCTTATGTTCTGATTGTAATAAAATTATAAATTCTACAAATCCAAAGAATACGATATTTTCTCTTTCTTTAAATGATTCATTAATGATGTATGTGAAATCTTAATTAATTAAAAAATTATACTAATATTAATTTTAATATCCTAATATCTCTGCAACTCTTTTTTCATGTTCCATTTTACTATCATATTTAATAATTTTATTATCCATATTTTCTACTTCTTTCAGTTTTTCATTTAATGCAATTATTTTATTTTCTCTATCTCTTGCATCTATTTTCTTTTTTAATGATTCCTCTTTTAATCTTACTAAACTATCTGCTAAATATTTATCTTCTAAATTTTTAAGTTCACTCAATTTATTTCTAACGAAAGTTATATCTTTTGTTTTTGGTATTAAATATGGAGTAACTATAACTACTAAATTATTTTTTTCTGTATTATTTACAGTATTCTTAAACAATTCTCCAAATAAAGGAATTTCGCCTAAGACAGGCACTTTTTGGTTTGTAGATTCAATTTTATTTTCAATTAAGCCACCAATAATTACACTTTCACCATTGTTCAAAATTGTAGTTGTTTTTATTTGTTTTTTTGATGTATCTGCATTTCCACTTATTGTTTGTGTTGTTTTTACTCCTTCTAAAATTGTTTCAATTTCTAAAGTTACTTTAGTATCATTTGAAATTCTAGGTTTAACTTTTAGTGTTAATCCAACATCTTCTCTTTCATAGTTTTCTTTTATTGTTCCCCCATCAGTAACACTAGAAGAAACTTTTATCGAAATAGTTTCTCCAACATAAATAGAACTTTCTTTATTGTTTATAGCTAATATAGAAGGTTCTGAAACAATATCCAAAGCTCCATTTTGCTTAAGTAAATTTAACGATGCACCAAGTGCTAAACCAGAAGTTAAATCAGGAATTGTTAAACCATCTATAAATAAAGAAGGAATTTCTCCATTATTCAAACTTGAAGAAAAACTAGATAAAACATTACTACTTGCATTTGCTCCAAAAATTCCATAAGAAACTCCAATTTTATTTACTAAATCATCATTTACTTCTATGATTCTAGCTTGAACATATACTTGAGTTTTTTCTTTATCTAACTCTCTTATTAAATTGTCAATATTCGATATTTCATCATCAATGCCCATAATAATAATTGAATTTGATTCAATATCTAATGAAAAAAGAGGTTTATCAGCAGAATTGATGAATTTCCTTTTATTAATGATTTCATCTAAAATTTTAATTACATTTGTGGCTTCTACATTCTTTAAAGGGAAAATTCTAATTTCTTTTTTCTTTGAAAAATTTATATTGTCAATTGATTTAATATGCTTAGATAATATTTCTAAATTTTTCTTTTGACCAATTAATACTAAAGAATTACTATATTTATTCTCAATTATTACTGTTTTTTCTTCCTGATTATTCATCATTGTAAGAGAAATTAAATCCAAACTTTTTTTAGCATCACTTGAATTTATATTTTTTAATTTTATGATTAAATTCTCTTTTTTCAACATTGAAGACTTTACAACTCTTAATATATCTTTCTCACTAATTAATACATAACCTTTATTCTCTAATACTAAATCTAATATTCTGATTAATTCATTTCTAGATACTTCTTTGTTAGGAATAAAATCAATAGTTCCTTCTATCTCATCTGTAAATAATATATTTTTACTTATAACTTTTGATGTAATTTTAATTAAATCAGTTATTTTTAGATCCTTAAAATTTATATTTATTTTATCATTGGCATTAACCTTATAATTGAAAAAAATGATAAAAAAAAGCACTAATAATATTTTCATTTAATAACTCCTTTATATTTATTTTTAATTAAATAATATTAAAAGTTACTATATTACTAAAATATTTCTTGAAAGTAAAGCTTTAAGCTCTTCAAATTGCTCAATTGTCAGTTCAATTTGTAAATTTATTTGATTTGTAAACTCTTTTGATTTTATATTTATATTTTCTTGAGCCAATAGATACTCTAATTTTGATAATTCTGAATAATCACATATTAAAGTTTTTGTTATTAGTTTTTGATACTCTTTAAACTCACTTATTTTTATAACTTCATTTACACTATCACTATAGGCTCTAACTAATCCACCGGTTCCTAGTTTTATTCCACCAAAATAACGCACTATTATCACAGCTGTATTTATAAGCTCATTTCCAGTTAAGACAGCAAGGCTTGGTTTTCCACTTGTACCTTTTGGTTCTCCATCATCACTGCTATTTTCTACTATTTGTTCAAACTCATTTAAATGTCTATAGGCATATACATAATGTCTAGCTTTTGGATGCTCATTTTTAAGTCTAATCATAACATCATCAAACATTTCAAAGGGTATTAAAAAAGCTATGAATTTTGATTTTTTCTCTTCAAAAGTAGAGCTAAACTCTTTTTGAACAAACTTCAACTATAATTGCCCCCATGAGATTGGATTTATATTTAACAAAAACCTTTAATATTCAAAGCAGAAACAAAGCTTGTGAATTAATAAAATCAGAAAAAGTTAAAATTGATGGAGTGATTATATCAAAACCATCTTTTAATGTTGAGCAAAATCATAAAATAGAGATTTTAGAAGATGATTTTTATGTATCAAGAGCTGCTTATAAACTAAAATATTTTTTACAAGAGTTAGCAAATCTTATTTTAGAAAATAAAAATGCCCTTGATATTGGAAGCAGTACGGGTGGATTTACACAAATATTACTTGAAAATAATGTTTTAAAAGTAAGTTGTGTTGATGTTGGATCAAATCAACTTCATGAAAGAATCAAATATAATTCTAAAATAAACTTTTTTGAAAATACAGATATTAGAGATTTTAAAAGTGAGGATATTTTTGAAATAGTAACTTGTGATGTTTCATTTATATCTATTTTACATATAATTGAAGATATTAATCGTTTGGCTTCAAAAGATATCATTATACTTTTTAAACCACAATTTGAAGTTGGAACAAATGTAAAAAGAGATAAAAAAGGTGTTGTAAAAGATAAAAATGCCATTATTAAATCAAGAGAAAAGTTTTTAGAGTATACAAAAAATTTAAAATGGAAATTAATCTACTCATCAATGAGTAAACTACAAGGAAAAGATGGAAATGAAGAAGAGCTCTTCTATTTTAGTAAATAAAAATACAATTACTTCAATAGCTATTGGAGGATTTGATGGAATGCACAGTGCTCATCAAGAATTGTTTAGAAATCTTGATGAAAATGGTGCTATTTTATCAATAGAATCTGGTTATGCAAACCTAACTCCCAAAAGATATAGACAAGAATATAGTATTTATCCTATTTATTATTATGTTTTAGAAAATATTAGACATCTTGAAGGTGATGAATTTATTAAACTTGTAAAAGAAGAATTTCCAAATTTAAAAAAAATAGTTGTAGGTTTTGATTTTTGTTTTGGTAAAAATAGAAAATATTGTATAGAAAAATTAAAAGAACTGTTTAATGGAGAAGTTCTAGTAATAGATGAAATAAAAATAGATGAAATTCCTGTTCATTCAAGAATAATAAGACAATATATAAAAGACGGCGATATAAAAATGGCAAATAAACTCTTAGGAAAAGAGTATAAGATTTATGGTCAACAAATAAAAGGACAAGGATTAGGAACTAAAAGTTTTGTACCAACAATAAATTTAAAAGTAGATGAATTTTTACTTCCACAAGAAGGAGTTTATATCACAAAAACCATTTTAGATAATAAAGAGTATGACTCAATAACTTTTTTAGGACATAGAGTCACAACAGATGGATCTTACGCGGTTGAAACACATATTTTAGATAAAAATATTACAAATGACAATTATACTACTCAAATAAAATTTTATAAGAAAATCAGAGATAATAAAAAGTTTGATAGTTTTGAAGGCTTAAAAAAACAAATTTTTAATGATATAGAATTAGCAAAAAACTATTTTAAATAAAGAAATATTTATTAAATTTATAATTATTAATATTTATTAATATGCATTTAGATAAAATATCTACCATGGTAGATAAAGTATTTAAAAAATCAATTATAAAACAGTTTGAATTTGATGAAGAAGTTGCATCAGTATTCGACGATATGTTAAATAGATCAGTTCCTTTTTATAAGGAGATGCAAAGATTATCAATAAATTTTGCGTGCAATTTTTTAGAAGAAAATGATAAAGTATATGATTTAGGATGTTCTACTGCATCTACTTTAATAGAACTTAGCAAGCACTGTAAAAATAAACTAAAATTAATTGGAGTTGATAACTCTGAAGCTATGTTAAATAGAGCTTCTAAAAAAGCAAAAGCTTTTGGTGTTGATATTGAGCTTATAAATGCTGATTTGCATGATGTTTCATATGATAATGCAAAACTTATTCTTTCAAATTATACTTTACAATTTATAAGACCTCTTCAAAGAGAAAAATTAGTAAAAAAAATATATGATTCACTGCAAGATAAAGGTATTTTTATTTTTAGTGAAAAAGTAATATCTTCAAACTCAACTTTGAATAAACAAAGTATCGATGAATATTATGAATTTAAAAAAACGCAAGGATACTCAGAATTTGAAATATCTCAAAAAAGAGAAGCCTTAGAAAATGTATTAATACCATACACAGAAGAAGAAAACAAAAAAATGATACTAGATGCTGGATTTATCCATTGTGAAACGATTTTCAAATGGGTTAATTTTGCTACATTTATTGCAATAAAAAAATAGATTAAGGATTAATAATATGTTAAAAATAGGCGATATTGCACCTAGTTTTTGTGCGGCAAATCAAGATGATGTTGAAATTTGTTCAAGGGATTTACAAGGGAAATGGATAGTTTTATATTTTTATCCAAAAGACTTAACTCCTGGATGTACAACCCAAGCTTGTGATTTTACTGATAAACACTCATTTTTTGATGATTTAGATGCGGTTATCTTAGGAGTTAGTCCTGATGATACAACTAAACACAGAAAATTTATTGATTCAAAAGATTTAACAATAACATTATTATCTGATATAAATAAAAAAATGTGTGAAGATTTTGGAGTTTGGCAACTAAAAAAATTTATGGGGAAAGAGTTTATGGGAGTAGTTAGAACTACTTTTATAATAAATCCTGATGGAAAATTGGCTGCAATTTGGCCAAAAGTTTCTGTTAGAAAGAAAAAAAGTGTAAAAGGTGAAAAAATAGAAATTTTACATGTAGATGAAGTAAGAGAAAAACTTCAAGAATTACAATCAAAATAATTAGGAATAACGATGACAAAAATATTTAATAAACTTTTATTACTTAGTGCTACATGCCTACTGTCAAGTAATTTACTTGCACAAGAAACTGTATGTTTTAAAAATAATGTTGAGAAACCTTCTTTAGTTGAAAATGTATCTTTAGATGGTGGTGTTTGTAATGGAAATCTTTCATTAAATCAAATGAAAAAAGAAGGCTGGAATGTTTTAGATATAAAAATCACACCAATAGATAATAAATTTAACTATAGTTATTATCTAATAAAAAATGACAATCAAAATATCGCATTAAATACATCAAATGACTCAAAATACAATGTAAACAATAATTTCTCAGTTAAGCCAATGGGAATAAAAATTGAAAATATAGATGATAATAAAAGTACAATAAATATTGGAAATTTAATTATAGGACAAACAGGAATTATTGTTCATATTTATGATAATGATAAGAAATTAATAGTTTCAAATGCAAAAGTAATTAGTTCAAACAGTAACTCTTCTGTAGTAGAATTTTTTAAATTTGACGATTTAAAGCAAGATGCACTTCCAACTACCAAAAGAATGGTTGAAAAAGGTGATGTTTTAGTATTAAATTATATGTATAACTCTTCATTATTAATTACTCCTACTCAAGATACATTTCAAACAGTAAGAAATAATTTCAAATTGAATAACTTTATTCATTCAGACATACTAGCCGCGAAATTAAAAATAAATAATAAACCTTTCCCAACAAAAGAAGATTTTCAAGAATTTGCAATTGAGCAAAACTTAGGAACTATATTCTTTGTACTAAATAATAAAGTTTATATTTTAGATACAAAAACATTTACTATTTTAGACAGCTATGCTCTTTCATATGAAAATAGTGAATCTCAAATGCCATTTTATACAAGAGTAGAAGAAATTGAAGCTTCAATTCTTGATTTTTCATTTTCTGACTTATTATTCTTTAAAGATAAAAAAGTGTTAAGTTATAATGAATATTATCAAGAAATTTTAGGATTAACAAAATGATTAAACAAGAACATTTAGATTACGTTACATCTATTGTAGGTAGTGAAAATGTTAAAAGTGACAAAGCTCACTTAATCGCATTTTGCTATGATGCTACAAGAACAAGATTTGAACCTGATGCTGTTGTTTTTCCAAGACATGAGCAGGATATTTCAGATATCTTAAAATACTGTAATGAGCATAAAATTGTAATTGTTCCAAGAGGTGCTGGTTCTGGATTTACAGGTGGAGCGTTACCTTCAAATGGTGGAATTATTCTTTCACTTGAGAGACATATGAATAAGCTACTTGAAATTGATATGGAAAATATGGTGGGAGTTGTTCAACCAGGTCTTATAAATATGGAGTTTCAAAAAGCAGTTGAAGCAGTTGGATTATTTTATCCTCCAGATCCAGCAAGTGAAGAGTATTCAACACTTGGTGGAAATGTAAGTGAAAATGCAGGTGGAATGAGAGCTGCTAAATATGGTATTACAAAAGATTATGTAA
Organism: Arcobacter sp. s6; assembly: GCF_040884245.1. Lineage (NCBI taxonomy): Bacteria > Pseudomonadati > Campylobacterota > Epsilonproteobacteria > Campylobacterales > Arcobacteraceae > Arcobacter > Arcobacter sp. s6. The sequence continues at coordinate 97,694 of NZ_JBEVTN010000015.1, forward strand.
TGGCATTAAGAGCTGTTTTACCAAATGGAGATATTATAGTTGCAGGTAAAAAAACTATCAAAGATGTTGCAGGTTACAACACAGCTGGTATTTTAATAGCAAGTGAAGGAACTTTAGCAATTATCACAGAAATTACACTTAAATTAATTCCAAAACCAAAATTTAAACAAACTTACATGGGAGTTTTCCCAAGCGTTGATACTGCAATGACAGCTGTATTTAAATCTCTTGCAGCTGGAGCTAATCCTGTTGCTATGGAATTTTTAGATGCCCTTGTAATTAAAGCATTAAAACAAAAGTTTCCGCAAATCTCACTTCCTGATAATGCAGGTGGAATTTTAGTTGGAGATGTTGATGCAAGTTCTTTAGCAGAAATTGATTCACAACTTCAAACACTAAAAGAATCTTTTGCAGCTAATGGCTCAACAGAATTTATAATAGCTCGTGATGAAGAAGAAGGTAAAAAACTTTGGTTCGCAAGAAGAAATGCAAGTCCTGCAACTATGATATATGGAACTAAAAAATTAAATGAAGATATTTCGGTTCCAAGAAGTAAATTACCTATTGCACTTGATGGTATTTATAAAATTGGTGAAAAGTATGGCTTCCAAGTTCCTTGTTTTGGACATGCAGGTGATGGAAACATTCACGTAAATGTAATGGTAAAAGATAAAACAAATGAAAAAGAGATGGAAGATGGACACAAAGCTATTGAAGAAATTTTTCAGTATGTAGTTGATTTAGGTGGGACGTTAAGTGGTGAGCATGGAATTGGAACATCAAAAGCTCCATTTATGCATATTGCGTTTACTGATGCTGAAATGAACTTATTTAGAAGTATCAAAAAAGCTTTTGATCCAAATAATATTTTAAATCCATTTAAAATGGGATTATAATTATTCTATGAATGAAATAGATAATAAAGAGAGTTTATTAAAGAAGGTATTAAGAGTTATAGATTCATTTTTTAATGATGATACAACTTATTATGCAGCTTCTTTAAGTTTCTTTACTATCTTTTCTATTCTTCCTATTATTGCTTTATTAATAGCTTTTATTTCAAATTTCTCAGAATTTGAAAACTATTTAGAAATTTTAACTTCATATATTTTTAGCTTAATTAACCCAACTCACTCTAATGAAATAATTGATGCACTAAAAAACTATATATCAAACTCAAATAAATTAGGATTATTAGGTACAGTTTACATGGTATTTGTATTTATTATGTTTTTTAAAGATTATGAATACATTGTAAATAAAATACATAAAGCGAAAAGAAAATCAATTCACATTTCCTTTTTATTTTATTCTGTATATTTAATAGTTTTACCAATTTTATTCATAGCATTAAACATAATTATGTCTATATATAATAATAACCTATTAAATAATATATTTTCATATGTATTTGCATGGTTGATATTTTATAGCTTATTTAAATTGAGCGTAAATAAAGTTATAAATAATAAAGCTGCATTAATCTCATCATTCATTACATTAGTTGTTTTATCCATAACAAAAAATTTATTTGTCTATTATGTTGTATATAACAAAACATATACAACTATCTATGGTTCATTAGCTACACTTTTATTTACGTTCTTTTGGATTTATATTTCTTGGATTATTTATTTATATGGAATAAAAATGTGTCATAAACTAAATATGAAATATCTTATAAAAAAAGATTAATAATTTTTAAGTATAATATAAAAATGAATAAATTATTAATCCCAATCTTATTTTTTGCAAATAATTGTTATTCAAATACAAATGAAAATAATAATTTAACCTATTTAGAAACAGCTTTAATAAAAATAAATAAAAATAATAGATATGCAAAACCTATGATTATAAATTCTCAAAATAAAAAACAAAATAATTTAATTACAAAAGTACCAAAAATAAATAATGAATTCAATCTATTAATTGATTCTCAAGGAGAAAGAGAATTAAAATATATATTTGAAAAACCATTAAGAAATAACAATTCACTAATAAATTTTGGAATATCTTTTAAAGATAAAGCATATAAAAACATAGATTTTAAAACAAGATTAGGTTTAAAATTAAATAATAAAATAAATCCATTTATTCAATTAACAACAAACAAAACTTGGAAAAATGTATATGGAGTAGATTATGCTTTTGGTCAAATATTGAAAAAATCTGTAAAGAAAAAAGCTGAATATAGAAGTTATATTAAACTAGATAGAAAGCTAAATGAAAAATACTCAATTCATAACTATAATGAATCTTATTGGCAAGATGCAGTAGCAGATTATGTAGATATAAATTCATCAATCTATTTAAAACAAAAAATTACAAAAAAAAGTAATCTAATATATAAAATTGGATTAAAAGCAAATGATGCAGAAGGAAGACAAGAAATAAAGAACTACGGAATAAATATAAAATATAAAATAGCAATTTTATAAAATAAAAACACATAAAATAAATATTCCCAAAAGCAAAAAACAATGCCCCATAACGCCTAAATAGAATAAACTCCAACCAAACTAAGCTAAAGAATAAAAACTCCGTATAA
>NZ_JBEVTN010000016.1:0-93951 GCF_040884245.1 Arcobacter sp. s6
TACTCTTACTTGAAGATGATATATTACTAAATGAAATCATGGAAGAACACTTACAAAATAAAGGTTATGAGGTTGTCTCAGTATATTCTGGAGATAAAGCAGAAGAACTAATTTATTCGCAAAAATTTGATTTATTTCTTTTTGATGTAAATGTACCTGTTATTAATGGATTTGATTTATTAAAAAGTGCTAGAAAAAATGATATAAAAACACCTGCAATTTTTTTAACATCTCTAAATATGGTAGATGATATTGAAAAAGGTTTTGATTCTGGTTGTGATGATTATGTTAAAAAACCAGTAGACCTTAAAGAATTAGATATAAGAATGAACAATATAAAAAGACTATTTAAAATCTTGCCCGATGAAATAATAGAAATCTCTCCAAGTATTTATCTTGATAGATTAAATCTATTTATAAAAAAAGACAATAAAGAAATACATCTTGCAAAAAAAGAGTGTGAAATCTTACTTTATTTAATAAATAATAATAAAACAGTAAGTATTGAAGAGTTAAGTACAAATGTTTGGTCTTATGAGGACTCACCAAATGCATCTACTGTTAGAACTTATATAAAAAATCTAAGAAAAATTCTTGGAGAAGAATTTATTTCAAATACAAGAGGAGTTGGTTATAGATTTAACAAATAGCGAAAAAACAACATTTATCAGGTTTTTAACTCTTTATTTAGGATCATCTTTTATTTTGATGATATTAGTGGCATTTTTATATTATCAAAATGAACGAACTTTATATTTTGATTTAACAAAATCAAATATGCAAAATGTTGCATCTAAAATATCTTCACAAATAATATTTTCACACATGTCTAATACTCCCTTTGATAATAGTAAATTATTAGAGACAAATGATTATAAAATCTCTTTTTATAATGCAAAAAAAGAAAAAATATTTGGAAATTTAGATGATAATATAGATTTTTCAAAAGATTTAATACAACATGAAAAACATTTTGTATTAATTGATAAATCAACATTAGGGCATTTGGGAATTTTTTATATTGCTATCGAAGAAAATTTATATTTTGAAAAAATTGAAAAATTAAGAGTTAATATTATTTTCTTTTTTGTTCTAATTTATTCTATAATTTCCTTGATTGGATTTTATCTTGCAAAACTTTTTTTAAAACCAATAAAAGAAGAAAGAAAAAGAATAAATACTTTTATCAAAGATACAACACATGAATTAAATACGCCAATAAGTGCTATCTTGATGTCAACAGAATCTGAGAACCTTACGCCTAAACAGATTGAGAGAGTAAGATTAAGTGCTAGGAGAGTTTCTGAAATATATAAAGATTTAACATATATATTTTTATCAGATAATCAAACAGAAAAAATTATACATGAATTATCGTTGGATAATATAATAAAAGAACAACTAAAATATTTTGAACCTCTTGCATTAAAAAAAAGAATTATAATTAACAATAATTTAGAAAACTTTAATTATAAAATCAATGAAGATGATTTTGTAAGAGTTTTTAATAATCTTGTGTCTAATGCAATTAAATACAATAAAATGGGTGGAAAGATAGATATATTATTAAAAAATAAAACTTTAATCATTAAAGATAATGGAATTGGAATAGAAGAAAAAAAAATTAAAGATATATTTAACAGATATTATAGAGCAACAGAAGAACAAGGTGGTTTTGGAATTGGTTTAAATATTGTTAATAAAATATGTAAAGATTATAATATAAATATAAATGTTGAATCTAAACTAAATGAAGGTACAACTTTTAAATTAATTTTTTAAAGACTTCTATAAAATAAGAAACCTTCAAGAGTTAGTACTTGAAGGTTTTTAAGAAAGATACTAATGAAGGTTTATTAATAATCAACCTCCATATCCTGTGTTATCAGAATTGAGAAGTTCTTGATGTTTTTCTTGTATAGAGAACTCTTTTTTTACTGAATTGTCTTTATTCATTTCATGCATTGTTTTATGCATTGCCATACATTTTTCTTTATCCATACCCATCATTGTATTATTCTCACTTGCAAATAAGCTTCCTGCAAATAAACCTGCTACTAAAACTGTAATTGTTAATCTTTTCATTTTCTATCCTTTGTTTTTTTATATGTTGAATTATAGTAATCTAATAAGGAAGCAACGTGGAAATATATTTATTTTAAATTATTTGATAAAATTTGTCACAATTAATCAAAATTTTCTTTCAGTTAATTATCTTATACAAAAATATATGATTTTGAAATTTATGCTATAAGAACCATGTAAAAAAGTATATGATTATAAGTTTGATAGGAGTTTAGATTTTTTAGGATTTACTATATTTGCTAGAAATTTAATTTTATAAGTTATGCAACACACAAGAAAGAAGATTAACTTCTTAACTTGGATATTTATAGAGTTTTTTTTATTTAATTACACCATTTTTTACTTGAATTGCATATATAGCATTCATATTTGTTTGATTATTCCAATAATTTGGATCCCTTTTTACTTCACCTTCTGCAGGTACTTTTGAATGGTCTGGATAAAAATCAGGATGTTTATGATTCATCATTTTCCCTTCATGAATATGATAATTCATATTGTGACCATCTGCAAATAAACTTCCAGCAAATAAGCTTGCTACAAAAACGGTAATTGTTAATCTTTTCATTTTCTATCCTTTGATTTTTTATATGTCGAATTATAATAATCTAATAAGGAAGCAACGTGGAAAGATACAACTCCTGATTATCTACACATAATTTAAATATAATTAAAAAAAAAGGATACACATTGAAAACTAAATATATAAGTTTAATAGTAATTTTTTTTATAATAGTTATTTTTATAATATTTTCAAATAGAAATAATGATACGGGAAGATGGTATAGTGAAAAACAAGTTAAGATTGGAGAACAAGTATTTCTGAAAAATTGTGCCTCATGTCATGGAGAAAAAGCAGAAAAAACTATTAATTGGAAAAAAACTTTATCAGATGGTTCATATCCTCCACCACCATTAGACGATACCGCTCATGCTTGGCATCATCCAAAATGGCAACTGATGGAGATAATAACTGATGGTGGTGCAAAGTATGACGGTAAAATGCCTCCATTTAAAAATATATTAACTAATGAAGAAAAAGAGGATGCAATTGCATATTTTCAATCTTTATGGAGTGATGAATTTTATAATCTTTGGTTAGAAGGAGGAGGATTAAAAAAGAAAAGTGAGAGATAAGAGATTATCTCCTACTAAATCTTTTTTTATTTTGAATCGTTCAAAATTATCATTTAATTAACAATAAATGAACCTCTTTTTGATTTTGTTACACCTACTTCATGACTAAATGTTAAAACATAAGTATATGTACCTTTATCTTTTAAATTTACATTATATTGATATTTACCATTTGTTTTTGTATTTTCACCTTCATAAGATAAAATTGTATTATCAGGTGCATAAACAGTTAATTTAGATTTTAAATCATTATGAGTATGCCCATCGTGTGTAAATTTTATAGTTATTTGATTAATACCTTGTTTTAAATGCTCATCAGATTTTATATTTACACTATAATCTTTAATATACCCTGGACTATGAATTACATTTGAGACATCTTGCGCATATGCACTACCTATAAATAATCCTAATCCCAATAATATTTTTTGTACGGCTTTCATTTTTAATTCCTTATTTTAATTTTAGAATTATATTAATCTAATAAGGAAAGAACGTGGAAGGTTAGAAAGAAATGAATTAAAAGGGAAAAGTGAGAGATAATTATTTATCTTTCACTAAATTTTTTTAAATTTTAATCTTAGGGAATTTAATACAACAGTTACAGATGAAAAGCTCATTGCAATTCCTGCGTACATTGGAGTTAGCATTACTCCAAAAATAGGATAGAATATTCCAGCTGCTAAGGGAATCCCTCCTATATTATAAATAAAAGCCCAAAATAAATTTTGTTTGATAATTTTCATTGATTCAATAGATAAATTTATACTTTTTGATACTGCTTTTAAATCATTATTTATTAAGATAATATCTCCAGCATCTTTTGTAATATCAGAACCAGAATTTAAAGTAATACCAATATCTGCTTGTTTAATAGATGGTGAATCATTTATTCCATCGCCAACAAACATCACTTTTGCTTCTTTTTGAAGCTCTATAATCACTTTATATTTTTCATCAGGTAAAACTTGAGCATAAACTTTATCAATATTTAGCTCTTTTGCAACACTATTTGCAGTAATTTGATTGTCCCCTGTTAATAATATAGGAGTGATATTTTTTGCTTTTAAATCAGCTATTAATTCTTTTGCTCCATCTTTAATACTATCTTCTAAAGCAAAAACAGCAACACACTCTTTGTCAATTGAAGCTAAAATAACACCTGCTCCATTATTTAATGAAGTATTATAGAAATCTAAATACTTACTATCTAAGTTAATGCTATTTTTTTCTAAAAAAGATAAAGAACCTATCAATATTTCTTTATTTTCATATATTGCCTTAATTCCAAGGCCTGGAATGATTTGTATATCTTCAAACTCTTTATTTAAAGATATATTCTTTGTTTGTGCAAAAACTACAACTGCTTTTGAGATGGGATGTTCACTTTTTGTTTCAAGTGATGCTAAAATATCTAAATATTTTTCTTCATATACTGCATCTTTAACTGAAATGATTCCTTTTGTAAGAGTTCCTGTTTTATCAAATACAGCATATTTTATATCTTTTATAATTTCAAGGATTTCAGGATTTTTTATTAATATTCCCTCTTGTGCACCTTTACCAACTGAGCTTACAATTGCAATAGGAGTTGCAAGACCTAAAGCACAAGGACATGAAATAACTAAAACAGAGATAGATGCTAAAATAGCATTTAAAGCATTTCCTACTATAAAATACCAAGCAAAAAATGTAAGAATTGAAATGATAATAACCGTTGGAACAAAAATATTTGCGACATTATCAGCAAATCTACTTATTGGAAGTTTTTTACTTTGTGCAGTACTTAAAAGTGCAATTATCTTTGATAAAGTAGTATCATTTGATTGCTTTAATACTACAACTTCTATAACTCCAGTTGTATTTAAAGTTCCTGCTATTACTTCATCACCGATAGTTTTATATACAGGCATTGATTCTCCTGTAATCATAGAAGTATCAATATCAGCACTTCCTTTACTTATAACGGCATCAGTAGATATTTTCTCACCCGTTTTTATTAAAACTTTATCACCAACTTTTAATTCACTAGCCAGAACAGTTTTAAAACTACCATCTTCACAAATTAATGTTGCATTTAATGGAGCTAAGTCCATGAGTTTTTTTAAAAAATCAGTAGCCTTTGCTTTTGAACGTTCTTCAAGTAAACGTCCCAAAAGAATAAAACTAATTATAACTGCAGCCCCATCAAAATATAAAAATCTTAATTCTTCTGGAAAAAGTGATGGAAAAAAGACTACAAAAACAGAATAAAAATATGCAGCACTTGTACCTAATGCAACTAATACATTCATATCATAATTACTATTACTAACTGCCTTATAAGCTAAAGTATAAAATCTTCCTCCTGCATAAAACTGCACGATTGTTGCTAAAATAAACATGATATATTGATTGTTTTGGGTATTTTCAATTGGAAAGAATGCAAAATAGAACATAACTATAGTTAATGCTATACTTATAGAAAAAATATTTCTCAATTTATTATAATCTATAAGTTTAGCTTTTTCTAAAGCTTTTAAATCTTCTTCAACTCCATAACCTAGTTTTTTTATTTTAGCTATTAAAACTTCTTTATTTAAAAGTTTATTATCAATAAAAAATTCACCTTCATTTGAAGCAAAACTTACTTTTGATGATTCTAAACCATCTAGCTTATTTACGGCTTTTTCAATTCCATTAGAACAATTTACACAAGTCATACCTGAGATATTTAGTTTTATTGTTTCTTTTGCCATTAGTACTCCTTGTGTGACTCATATATTAGTTTTCTATTATTTCAAAACCTAATTCATTCATTTCTTTTTTAAAAGATATTTCTTGTTCATCATTTGAAATTTCAACACTAACTTCTTTAGGCGTAGCATTTAAATTTACTTCAATAGTTCCAAAATCATCTTCTAAAGAACCTTTTATTAAATTTGCACAACTTATACAAGATATATTATTAGCTTTAAATGTTTTTTTCATAACGTTATTTCTCTTTCATATTTTTTTTCATTTCTTCATGCATTTTTTTCATTTCTTCATCAGTCATACCATCCATATTCATATGGTTTGTCATTTTACCTTCATGCATATGATTACCCATGTGATCAGTTGTTTCTGCTACCGTCGATGTTTCAGTTTTATGTTCATGATCATTAGCTCCAGTTGCATATAATGAACCTCCTGCTAATAAACTTAATCCTAATAGTATTTTAGATAACTTTTTCATTGTTTTTCCTTTTTTATTTTATTTATAATTATATTTGTTTAGTATGGAGTGAATGTGGAATTCTTACTAAAACCAAAATCTTACACCAGCAACTGCATATACTTCATCTAAAGATGACATATCATTTGTATTTCCTAGATTTTTACTCCACTCAACTCCTATATATGGAGCGAATTCTCTAGTAATTTCATATCTTAATCTAGTTCCAAGTGTAATATTTGAGAATCCACTTCCTATTCCCATTTCTTCATTATCTTTCGTATATGCAGATAATTGAATACTTGGAGTTAATATAAGTTTTTGTGTCAATAATGCATCGTATTCAGCTTGAGTTTTTAATCCAACATTTCCATCTTCACCTAATAAAAGAGTAGTTCTCGTTTCAAAAAAATATTGAGATAATCCTTGTAATCCTATAATACCCCAAGTTTGATGAGCTTCATTATTCTTATCATAACCAATACCTACCTGAGCATCCCAAAAAGGAGAAATTGCTCTTGAATAAACTAATTGATTTTCACTTTTAGCAGATTCATTTTTAACTTTCTCGCCCTCTGAATAAATATAAATCTTATTTATATCATAACCTGCATATCCATATACATCCCAATTAGTAGCTTTCTCATCACTAAATTGATATTCAAGTTTATCTACAACTAAAGAACTTCTGAAAATATCTCCTCCACCTTCCATTGAAAAACCAGCTGTTGTAAATAAACTTACTAATCCTGTTGCTAATAATATTTTTTTCATCATATCCTCCTTAAGACACTATTACTTTTCTAAACATATCTGTCATATGATAAAGTAAATGACAATGGTAAGCCCAAGAACCTTTTGCATCAACATTTACTCTAAAACTAATTTTTGAACCAGGTTGTGAGATAATTGTATGTTTTTTAGGAAGATAGTTATCATCTCCTGTTTCTAAATCACTCCACATACCATGTAAATGCATAGGATGATTCATCATCGTGTCATTTATATATGTGATTCTTAATCTTTCACCATATTTAAATTCTAATGGTTTTGCATCTTTATAAGCTATTCCATTTATAGACCACATATATCTTTCCATATTTCCTGTAAGTTTTAAAATTATCTCTCTATCAGGGTACTTGTCATGTGTTGTTGGTCTTAATGATTTTAAATCTGCATATGTTAAAACTTTTCTACCGTTATTTCTAAGACCAACACCTGGATCATCAAGTCTATATTGCGGATCCATTGCTACTGCATCTGTTTGAACTCCTGAGTCTTCTTCAAGTTTAGTAATTGGAATTACTTTATTTTGATTATTCATAGCTTTCATATCATGACCCATCATAGAGTGATCCATAGTAGTTTCTGGTTTTTTCATACTAGACATATCCATTCCACCACCACATTTCATAGCACTTTGTTTGCCCATAGGTTTTGCTTCTTCTGAGTTCATAGCTTTCATATCATTTCCTGAATGATTCATTCCTGCCATTCCACCCATGTTCATACCCATATCAGAGTGTGTTAAAATTGGGAAAGCATCCATTTGAGGAGTTTGAGCAATTATTTTCTCATCAAAAGTTAAAGCCCCAAGTGCATAACCACTTCTATCTATACTTTGAGCAAAAATTGCATAAGATTTATTTTCTTCAGGTTCTACTATTACATCATAAGTTTCTGCAACTCCAATTCTAAACTCATCTATACTTACAGCTTGTACATTATTACCATCAGCTGCAACTACTGTCATTTTAAGACCAGGGATTCGTACATCAAAGAATGTCATCGCCGCACTATTTATAAATCTTAATCTGATTTTTTCTCCATTTTTAAATAATGCTTTAAAAATCGTAGCTGGATTCTCTCCATTCATTAAATATGTATATGTATATCCTGATACATCTGAGATATCTCGATCTGTCATTTTCATTTCATTCCACATTTTTCTTTCACTAAATGCTTCAAAGAAACCTTTTTCTTTTACTTCATCAAAAAAATCACCAACAGTTCGTTGTTTAAAATTATAATAAGAAGCAGAAAGTTTTAGTTTTCTATAAACTGAAGATGGTTTTTCATCAGACCAATCAGATAAAGAAATCACATATTCCCTATCATATTCATAAGGATCTTTTACTTTTGGGTCAATTACAATTGCTCCATAAACACCTTGTTGTTCTTGAAAGCCTGAATGAGAATGGTACCAATAAGTTCCACTTTGAACTATTGGGAAAGTATAGGTAAATGTTTCTCCAGGTTTAATACCATCAAAACTAATTCCAGGAACTCCATCCATAGCAGGAGGTAAAATTATTCCATGCCAGTGTATTGAAGTATCTTCACTAAGGTTGTTAGTTACATTAATTGTAACAATATCCCCTTCCGTCCATCGTAAAGTAGGACCACTTAACATTCCATTTACTGTAATAGCTACACTTGGATTACCTGTAATATTTACTGAAGTTTTTTCAACACTTAAATCAAATACTTTTCCATTTAATTCATTAGTTTTTTTTCTTATTGATATTTTATTATTTGCACTTAGAGTTATTGGAGCACTTACAAGTAAGCTTGTTGCAATCACACCTTTTACAAAAGTTCTTCTATTTATAGTTTGCATAAGAATTCCTTCTTTTTTTGTTTTATAAGGAATGATACTTTATTAATAAGGAGTCAATGTGGAGAGAAATAAAAAAACCTTCAAGTCAAAGCTTGAAGGTTTAGGAGAGGAGTAATATTATTTAATAATCATCCACCATACAATTCATCTCTTTCTGGATTAAGAATTTTTTGATGTTTTTCAAAAGTTGTCAATTCATTTGATAAACTATCTTTTTTCAAATCTTGATGCATTGATTTATGCATTACTGCACATTTTTCTTTATCCATACCCATCATCGTGTTATTTTCACTTGCAAACAAACTTCCTGCAAATAAACCTGCTACTAAAACTGTAATTGTTAACCTTTTCATTTTCTATCCTTTGATTTTTTATATGTGGAATTATATTAATCTAGTAAGGAAGGAATGTGGAAGCATAAAATTATTTTTAATCTGAAAATATATATAAAAAACATATTTCTTAGTTTTCGTACAATTTTAAATTTTAAATATGGAAAAATTGCTGAATGTCAGAAAATAGATGTTTATAAGTATTATGAAAATGTTTATTATAGTTTTCATTTGTATTTTGGACACTTTCTATAAATGTATTTTTCAGAAAATCAATCATTCTATATTATAACAAATATATATAAGAATAAACAACGAGATTAGGTTTAATATACTTGAGAAATGAATAGATTTTTTAGATAAATAATGCTAAATCTGAAAGCTCATTTGTTGTCTAAAAGTGGTCTATTAATTCAACCTAAATTATAAAGTTCAACAACCTGTTCTATTAGGGAAATAATCACTACTTTACAATCCTTTCAATATATGAGATAAATAGTAAATTCAAAACAAAGGATTTATTATGAATGTAGGTTATGCAAGAGTTTCAACTTCAAGCCAAAATCTTGAGAATCAAATTGATCAACTCAAGAGTGCTGGTTGTAAAAAGATTTTCTCAGAAAAAAAGTCAGGGAAGAATGAGTCAAATCGGGAACAGTTTAAGATAATGATGGACTTTGTAAGAGAAGGTGATGTACTTTATATTACAAAACTTGATAGATTAGCAAGGTCTGTAATAGATCTTCATAATATTGCAAAATTTTTAGAAAACAAAGATGTAAATTTAAAAGTATTACATCAAAATATTGATACTACATCTCCAGCAGGTAGACTATTATTTACAATGTTAGGTGCTATTGCAGAATTTGAACGTGATTTAATAAATGAACGTGTTAGAGAAGGAATTGAAGCTGCAAAGAAAAAAGGTGTTCAGTTTGGTAGAAGAGCTATTCTAAGTACTAAAGAGAAGAATGTTATATACAAACAACACGAAAAAGGAAAGTCTGTTGCATTTTTATCCAAGATTTTTCATGTAGCACGTAATACTATCTATAGGGCAATTAAAGATATAGCTAAAAAGAAGTAGTCAAGTTGACTACTTCAAGATGTTCAACAATTCAACTCTTTTTGGAACAGACTATTTTTCAGTAAAAACTGTTCCAAAAGTAAGAGGTTCTGGAAAAGATTTTTCAGAATTTTGTGTTCTATTTCTTGTTGACAGATTATAAAACACATAAAATACCCTAAATTATATGTTTCAATCATAAATGAATTACTATTAATTACAAATATTATAAAAGAAAGTTCTATTAGAGATTTTGCCTTTTTATAGAATCAAAATAATTTGTACAATTTAAGAATTCTCTCCAAAACAAGAGTTCAAAATTATTCTTTAGTGAATCATCTAATTCATCAATTTTATCATTTATAAAACTTTGAGCTTCAGAATTTGTGAAATCCCTTATTTGTCTATGAGTCTTTATAGACTTATCCTTAAATTTGTTTAAAAACTTTTCCAATAAATCTTTTTTAATAATTTTTTTATATCTTTCATTTAAATTTAAACTATTTAGATGATTTTTAGTAACTTCATATAAATATGGATTTCTAGTAGTTAAATTAGGATTTGCTATATATTCAATGTTTAAAATTATTCCATTGTTCGTAATATTACACTTGATAATTTCTTCTTCATCAAGTGAATCATAGTAAGGATTTAAAAATTTTCTAACAGGGGGTGTTGCAGTATCTAAAAATTCATCTTTTTTATAATCTTGATTACATGTAGGACAAACGTAAATTAAATTATTTGATAAAATTGAAAATTCAGGATATTTACTTCTTGGCATGAAATGGTCTAAATCATGAATTACACTTCTTGTTATTCCACAATAAGAACAAATTAATCCTTCTTTTGTTTTTGGATTGATAATTGTCAAATCTTTAATATCTTTTTTTAATTTTTCAACATCAGTTGAATTAGAATCATATAATGCATATAATTCATCATGAACTTTATCCATAGAATAAAATAAACTATTTGTTCTTTCAAAATTAGGAATATTCAATAAGTATGAATTTATATTTGATATAACATCATGATAATGAGGATAAACATTTATCCTTGCTTTTATTGGTTTCCCAGTAGATGTTTTTAAAAGACTTTTATAAATATTTTCATCAAAATCTATACATTCAATATTAAACATGAGTATTCTTTCTAAAAATATCATTTGCTTCTAGCAATAGTTCATAACTCAATATTTCTTGATAATCTTTTTTAAATTCTTCAAAATCTTTTAATTGTTTTTTATATTCACTAACTTGTTTTTCCAACCATTTTGAATAAGGTTTATTTTCATAAAACACATCATCAAATATATAATTTGTAATGTCAGTTATACTTGCTCCAAAACTTTTCATAACAGGTTTTTGAATTTCAACAATATCTTTATCTTCATCAAGTACTATCATATTAATAAATTTTGTAGGTATTTCTCTTGCTATAATTGAAGAATGTGTTGCAATTATTGCATATGAATTAAATTTTTCTAGAATAGCATTTAGTATTTTAATAAATCCAATTTCAAAATTTGGATGTAAAGTATTTTCTGGTTCGTCAATAATAATTAAAGAATTTTCTTTTATCATGGAATAAAGATTTAAAAGTAAATTTGAATACATTTTTTGCCCAGAACTCAAATTTACTTCTTTTTCATTTTCATCAAAATAAAATAATTCTTGAAAAAAATCAGATTTATTAATATTTAAAAAGTCCTTAAAATTATCAAAAAATTCAATATCACCATTTAATTTTTTTAATCCTATATAATATATTTTAGGTATATAATCAGATATTATATTTTCATAGGCTTCACTTAAGGGATGAAAAATTTTCACATATTTTGATTTTTTTTCATCTTCTTCACAAAGTTCAATAAAGGAATTAAAAGATATTAAATCAAAATTTTTTGAGTCAGAAATTTTTTCATTAATTATTTTTAAATTTAAATTGATAGCATTTTGTATAATTTGTCTATCTATTTTAAAATTTTTATTTATTTCAGTAATTAAATCTTCAATATGTCCTTGTCGTTTAGTTTTGTCTTCTGAATTTAACCAAAAAATTTTATCCTGATGATCATTATGCAAAGTTTTTAATATATCAAAATTGATTTCATCATTTTTAAAATCAAAAATATCAATACCATCTCTTAAAGTTTTATATCTATTAAACCCCAAATATTTATACTCAATAGAAATATTGTCATGTTTTTTGTATATGTAAAAATTATCATGAGGATTGTATGAAAACACACATAAATTTGTTAAAAAATTTGGATGAGGAACTGCCTTGGACGAAGAATTTCTTGGATTAATTAAGTAATCTACTAGATTTTCTAATGTTTTAGTTTTACCCACTCCATTTTTACCAATTAATACATTAATTCGTGAAGGTAATATTTCATCAAAAAAGTTAAAACTATAGTTGTATGTTCTAGTACCTAAATTAAAAGAAAAAGAAAAGAAGCATTCTTCTGGAGCTATTTTAATAGAATTTAATACCTTATCAATCCCCTCATAATAAACACGTTTAGAATATTGGTCTCTTAATAATGAAGTTTCAAAGCCATCTTCTTTTGTTATATCCCATAAATCTTGTCTACTATGAATTAATTCTAAATAACTAATATCATTTAACCTCTTTAATAAATAATCTAATTCTTCATCATCGAAAATTTCTTTTAATTCTTCATAATGATTACCTAGTGATATAAATTCAAATTTATCAGAGATAGATTGAATATCTATAATATCTGAATCTCCTAATAATTCATCAATGATTTCAAAAGAAGATTTTTCAATATTTTGTCCTCTAAAAAGCAATTTGATTTCAAACTCTTCAAATTCTTGTTTATTTTTAATTATTTTTACACTAAAAGTTGTTTGATAAGAATAATCATCCCATGCGTCAGGAGTTAATATATAATAATCATTTTCATCATCTAAAAACTTATCAATATCATGTATTACTTTCATATATAAAATTTTTAATTTCATAAGATATTTGCTCCAATAACTATATAACAGTTATTTTATCATTTTTTATAACATATAGTATAACCCTAACCGTTCATCTAAACAACTAACTTTTAATCGCCTAGATTCAACCTACAGGAATAAGTAAGATAAGCCTATATATAATCATTAGGATTAAACTTATAAAAAGTAAAAAATGAAGTTCCACAACCTGTACCTTGTTGAACATGCTCCAAATTTCAACTCTATTTGGAACAGTCTTTCTGTTACTAGAATCTGTTCCAAAAGTAAGAGGTTTAGGAAAAGATTTTTCAGAATTTCGTGTCCTATTTCTTCTTAACAGATTATAAAGCACATAAAATACCCTAAAATTATGTGGTTTAATTTTTGTTCTTAAAAATTAGAATAAGTCATAATATATTAAATAACTATAATATCTCTTTTAAATACTCTTGAACTCTTTCTTTTACATCATCAGCTAACCATTGAGGTTCAAGAACTTTTATATATGGAATGTAATATAAAATCAAAGGCATAATTTCCATTTCATGGGTTAGTTTTATCTCTATTTCAATTGAGCCGTCTTTATCTTCACCTATTATTGTTTGACCACGTAAAGGTTTTCTTTCAAAGTATTTTCTAATACTTTTATCTATAAACAATCTAACTACAAATTGTTCATCAAGATTAAACCAAACAGAGTTTGCATATCTTAATCTATCCTCTACTATTTGGGGTATTTCAAAGTTTACTTCTAAAGCTTGTACATTTTTTATAGTTTTTAAATGATATTTCTTGAATACATCTTCTTTTCCTATATGTAAGGCTAAAAGATACCAAAACCCATCAAAAAATGCTAGTTTAAGGGGTTTTACGTGGTAATTATAATTTTCATAATCAAATTTTATTTCAACTTTTTGTTTAATTGCTCTTTCTATTTGTTCAAATAAAGCAATACTTTTTTCTTCTAAATATTCACCATTAATATTTGCAAAAATTGGATGTTCTAATTGTTGGGTTACTTGAGATAGTAAAGAGTGAGCTTTTGAATAAAATATTCCACCAACACCTTTTGCTATTTCATCTAAAATACCAAGAATTAATTTTTCATTTGAAGCTAAATTATCTTGAGTTAATTTTGGGTCTATTTTCCAAGTTCTACCTTCTTTTATAGCTCCAAAATCACTTAATACCTCATATAAATCCCTTTGAATTGTTTTTGTACTAACATCAAGTTCTTTTGATAGTTCTGTTATTGTCATACCATGAACGTTGTTTTTTAACATCTGATATATTTGATTTATTCTGTTGTATTTTGTGTTATCGTTTTGTTTATGAACAATTTGTGGCATTTAAAACCTTTTTATAAATATTATTTATTTTATATTAGAGAAAGATACTCTTATCCAATTTGACTTAAGAAAATTCTAAACTTGCACCATAATCTAAAGCAAGATTTTTCATTTTTTCTATATCTTCTGCAAGTGTGTCATATTCTTCAAAGTCATATATTGAAGACATTTCAAAATTATCTCCCTTCTCTATCATTCCAGAAACAAAAACATCTAATAATTCTTCATCTTTTCTAAAGTTTGGTGACAATAATAAATAAAGTTCAGGATTTTTACACACAAGCTCAAAAACATAATCTCTATTTGTTACATAATTTAGCTGCCTAATTAAACGAAGATTTTTCATATCTTCAAAATTTAAATCATCTCTAAAACTATACCAATCAGCCAATTCATCAAGACAAATCCCTTCTTTGGGATAAACTAAATCTTTAAAATAATAATTTATAAGTTCTAAATCACTTCTTAGTGTATCACTTGCCCATAAAAAACTTTTTGGAGATAGTTCCATCATAAGATTCATAAAAAAATTTTATCATTTTTTAATTCCTCAGAAATACACTTTAAGATAAATCTATCAGAATTTTTAATTAAATTAAATATAAATTTTTTATCATTTAATAAATCATTTTTTATGTTTTTTGGAACAATATCTAGTATATTTGTGTTATTTTCTATCAAAAGAGCTTTCTCAATAAAATTTTTATCACTTAATAAACTATCATCAATGAAACGACATGCTAATATAGGATTCATTTTTAAAATACTTAACATAAATTCTTCATCTGATAAGTATTTTTTATCAATTTCTTGTAATATTGACGGATTGTTTTCAATTTCATTTAGTATTTCTTTTCTTTTCATTAACTCTCTCCTTATATAATCTCTTTCAATTTCTCAAAAATCCTAACCATTGCCAATGTATCAAGATGACAATATGCTAATAAATCTTTTCTAATTTCGTCTCTTTTTGATTTATCTTTTAGTAAATGAAGATTTGCAAATGTATCCATAGCATCTCCTCCATTTTGAATTGAACCTAACTTTTTGTAATTTAGTTCATCATTATTTGGAAATATTGCAGGAAGAACTGATTTTATAGAAAAACTTCCATTAAAATTTGGATGATAATATCCTCTTCCTCTAAATGGTACAATCAAATCTACAAATCTATCAACCAAAGCTAAAAGTTCATCTTTTCTTTCAATATTATAATTAGCTAATTCTTTAATCCTAGTTATCTCAAAAGCTTGGTTATATGCCATTATACTTCCAGTTGGAGATATATCATTCAACATTTGATTTATCAAAGCATCTCTTGGATCATTATTTTCATCTCCCAAAAATTCTTTGTGTTCTAATGTTCCATCTTCATGCAAAATATGAAGTGAATATTGAAAAGGTATTTGCATATATGGTCTTTGTTTATCAAACCTTGGAATTGCATTTTGGAATGTTTCAAAATCAAAAAAATTAATAGGAAATTTAACAGTTTCAATAAATTTATTTATTATAGATTTATCTATATATGGTTCATTTGATTTAGAAGTTTCAACTTGAAGTTTTTGAGTTGTATTTAGTGCAAAATCAGAAGGTATATCTTCATAAGTAATCAAACCTTTATAATACATCTCAAATTTTTTAGAACCATTCATCCAATAAAGATTAAAAACTGATGGACTGGGAATATGTTTCCAGCAATGTTCTTCAAAATCACATGAATAAGGATTACTGCAATGTGTTCCTATATCAATATTTGGCATCTCATCTTTAAGCATTAAATCCATTTGCTCAATATTAAAAGGTATTTGATATTGTCTATTTTGTACTTCTTCTGTTATATCAACAATTGAAAAAAGATTCTTAATATCTAAACTACCATTTCTTTCATAGCTATTATTTATATGAACTATATAAACTTTATTTAGATTAATTGCATTACTTAAAGAATACCATTGAACAGAAGCATCATTTAGATGATACTCTTTTACATTGGTACTTGCTTTTACTTCATAAATATCCCAACTATCTTGATTCTTTACAAGAATATCAGCCATAGCAAAAATACCATTTTCTTTAAATGTTGCTTCATATATAACTTCACAACCATTATTTATTAGCTCTTTTGTTTTTGCAATCATTCCATCAAAATCTGATGAATCAAACTCTATTTCAACTCCATCTGGAAATAATTGTTTTGCTAAATCTCCCACATCAAAACCTGTATTAAATAATGATTCTTGAGCTTGATTTGGAGTGTCTCTAAGCTCTGGCTTATTTTTATAAAGCCAAAGGGATTTGTGGCATTGAAGTCCTCTTATGTATTGAGATTTAGAAAGAGGCATATTAAATTTCAACTTTTAAATATATCAATTTTAGAATTAAATCATTTACTTCTTCCTTTTCTATATTTTGATAATCAATTCTCATTTCACCATATACTTTGGAATAAACACTTTTAAATCTACTATCAATTTCAATCAATTTTTTTAAAATAACTTCTTTTTTTAAATTATCAACATCTTGTCCATAACCATTTTTATCAAAAATCTGAATTAGGTAACCTTGCTCATTGATAATAACTCTGATTGATAATTCTGACAGTATATCTATCATTACATCTTTGGGTAGATAATTTATAAAGCTCAAGTTTTTTTGTTCAAGTAGTTTTATAATTGAATTAATTTTTTCTATTCTCTTTGCATATTTAGCTTTTTGGAATGCTTCACTAATTTCTCTGGCTAATTCATAATATTTTTCATTTTTTAATAATTCATCTTCTAATAACATTACTCTACCTTTGTATTTATTTGTAATTTTTTTTACAATATCTTTATAATTCTCAAAAGCTTCATTTAAATTAGTAATATTCTTAACTTCTTTTTGACAATTTTCTATCCATTGTAAAATATGTTTTTCAAAAGAAATTTTTACAGGTGTTACTTTATTATTATGACTATGAAATGAAGCATCTTTTCCATTTTTCGTAAGATAATATATCTTAACTTTTTGGTTTGAATCTTTTAATGCTTTTTCTATTAAATCTTCATAATAGTGTGAAATCTGATTTTCAAGGTCAGCTGCATCAATTTTCATCTCTATTCCAACATAATAATTACTACTTTTTATAGTAAAATCAACTCTCCTATTTTCATTTGTTGATTCTTCAGCTTGAACACTTAAAATATCTCCAAAATCATTTATTTCTAGAACATCTTTAATAAATATTTTCAAGAATAAATCATCTTGATAATGTAATCCATTTGGATCAATTAAAGAATATATTACATTAGAATGCATTCCAACTTCAGCATTTTCTTTTCTTACAATATTTACCATATTGTAGTCATTTAAACCACGCTGTTTTTGTTTTTTTTGTTCTTCTTTAAAAAGCTTAATTTTTTCAAAGAAATTTATATATTTTTCATCTGACAATTTTAATCCCTTATTACATATAATAGTATTTTATTATAGCCCTTTTATAAATTATTTTAAATATTTATATTTAACTTTCAACTTCCATTCTTTCGTTATTAAATTCTAAAGTATTTCTATATAAACCTCTCATTTTTTATATGAGAAGTTTATAAATTTATATGAATAATATTATGTCTAGTTTTTAATTAACAATTCTATTAATTTGTTTTTTAATTTATAACCTACACATTTATTATACTCATCGTACTCAAATTCCAAACCAATGATATTTTGTCTTTCTTTTTCGAAATTCTTTTTAATTTCATAAAGAAGTTTTTTTGACATTCTTTTAATATGTAATGTATTTTTTAACTCTGCCATATAGATACACTTATCATCTGTTTGTATTAAAAAGTTGTAAGATTTTGGCATAGAACTCATCATTATTTCATCTTTTATATCTAAACCTTTTTTTAATGCCTCATTAACATTAAAATCCAATATACCTATTTGTACTATTTTAGACATTTATTTTCCTTATTTATTTTATAAAGAAATTTTACTTTTTAAAACGGACATTATTATGTCTGATTTTTATCTATTAAATTCAGATTGAGTTATTTTTTTAATTAAACTCAAATTTTATATTTTTTGAATAACTCTTATTATTTATAAAATATACTATTTCTTATTTCCTCTTTTTTAACTATAAATTCCTCTTTCAAACTATTCAAAAAGAAGTTATTTATTTCATTAATAGAAATATCTGTAACTCTATATTTAATATTTTCTTCTTTGAAAAAATCATCTTTAAAATATTTTGGATTATAGATTTTTTTATCACATTTATAACCTTTTAGTTCTATTCTTTTATCTATTACTTTATTTTCATAATTTACAAATGGAATATAAATATACGGCTGAATATGATAGAAATATTGATTTTCAAAAAGGTCAAAACTTATATTTTTTGCTTTAAAAAATTCATTATTAGAAAGTAAATTCAAAAAATCACTATTTTTACAAACTTTGCAAGTATGTCCACTATAATAGTTATCTTTCCCTTTTGCTCGTTTTTTTGTAATTTCAACTGTTCCACAAACTGAACAATGATAATGTTTATAAATAAAATAAGCATTATAAAATTCTGCTTTTTCTTCATTTTCATTTGAATAAACAGTTAGAATCCAACTATTTCTTTTTTGAAATTCTGGTAAAAAAAGTTTTGGGAAAGTCTGAAAAAATATTGTTGTAGCCATAATAAACTCCTTTTATAAAAAAAGAAGTCTATTGTCTTTACAGGACAATTATTTGTCTAATTTATCAAATAAATATCTTATTATCCAACATTAATTATTCCATTTCGAATCCCTATTTCTAAAGCACAATCCTTTGTTAAGAAACATAAAGTTTCAAATTCTTTAGTAGATAGATTTAACTCATTTGCATATAAGCAATAGATTTCATATTCTTCTTCAATATTTTCAAACCAATATCCATTTAATCCTAATCTTTTTAAAGTATCAATAACTTTACTGCTTTTTTCTTCTTTTTTTAATCCTGTACAAGCATCTTCTAAAACATTAACAAGCATTTATATTTTCCTTTTATTATTTAAGAAATTTTATTAATCTTAGTGGACATATATTTGTCTTATATTTTAAATACTATAAAAAATAAAAAAGGAGAAACCATGCAACATGAAATAATATATGTAAATAAATCTACAATTTTGCCTGTGGATTATAAAATGAAAGAAGAGATAAATAAAATTATAAATCACTCTTTAATTCATAATGAACAAAATAAATTAAATCAACTTAACATCTTTTTTGTTAGTGAAGTTGAACTTTATGGTGACATAATAAAAAGAGATAAGCGTACCTATAAAATTGAAGATTTATCTCTTTTTGATACTAATTTTTTGGGTGTATATGTAGAAAAAAGTGATGAATTAAATGGACAAATTTTAATAAAAATCTGTCCTGAGAGAATATTACATTCCACTTTTGCACTTAAAAAGAAGTGGAACTTAGAAGAATCAAATCTTGAAATCTATAAAACACTATTAGGTCATATTATTTTAAAACAGTTAGGACATTATACTTTAACACAATCTGATTTTAATGAATACCCTTTTGCATCAATGATTTTAGAAAATTTAGATAGCTATGATGCTAGTTGTTTAAGTATGCTATATAATGCATATTATAGTGATATAAATCATATTTACTATAAAAATCATGAAATTGAGTATAGTTTAGTAAATAGATTTTCATTAGAACACAATTGGTCACAAAAAGAGAAAAAAATAATTTGGAAATTTATAGAATCACAATATGATGGGAAATCTTCTATAATTTCATGGAAAGAAACTTCTGATTTTATAGATACTTTTAAATCATGGAAAAGAGTAAAGAATAATACTACATTAAAAGAGTATTTGAAATTTTTTGATAGAAATGACAAAATCTTTGATTCTATTACTGATAAATTTAAAAATAATGAAAATATAAATTCTTGTAATTTTGAGGCAATTTATATAGAGCATATGGAAAATGTTATTAATACGCCTGAACTTTGTAATTTAAACCCTGATTTACTAACAAGTTTTGATGGAGTGTATCAAACTCTAATAAAATATTTTTCTAAAAACAATAATTCAAAAAAAGTTTTAAAATATTGTGAACAATATCTAACTAAAATAGAACCAAACCACTATACAGCTTATACAAAAACTTATGCAACTATGGCTGATGCTATTAAAAATGATAATCCTAAAGAATCAAAAAAGTATTTAAATCTTGCACTATCTTATTCTAAAGATGCATTTCCTGAATTTAAAGAAGGTTATGAGGAAGAAATTACGAAAAAACTAAAAGAGTTAGATAAATTAGATACAAAAAGTCTTTAAAGATTTTTTGATTTGTAATAGTCTGATATTTAATAACTCTAACCGTTCATTTAATCAACTAACATTTAATCACCTAGATGCTCAATAAAGCAACAAGTAAAATAAGTCTATCTATAATTATTAGGATTAAACTTATAAAAGGTAAAAAATGAAGTTCAATAACCTGTACTTATTGAACATGCTCCAAATTTCAACTCTTTTTGGAACAATCTACTTTTTAGTAAAATACTCCAAAAGTAAGAAATTTTTGATTATATTTTAGTTTAGTTTATAATTAAAATTCATTAATAAAATCTATTGTTTGATACAATAAAATAAATTTTACTGGAGAAAATAAAAACAATGCCACAACCACCTAAAACATATTTAAGAGAAGAACTACTTAAAAGAGGAATTGAATCAGATATATTTCCAAAAAAATTATATAAATTTAGAAATTTTGGAACAAGAACAAATGAAATTATTGAGAAATCAGAGTTTTATTTTGCTCTACCAAGTTCTTTTAATGACCCATTTGACTGTAATCTATCCTATAATGAAATATACTCTGAAGCAGAAATTCTTCAAAGATATACATATTTAAGCAGTAAGAGTGACTTTCCAGTTGAAAGTTACATTCAAAAGTATAGTACAAATCAAGAAAAATTTGTGGAAAATTTTAACAGGTTAAATCAGCAGTTATTTAATCAATGTGGTATTCTTTCTTTATCAAAAACGGACGATAATATCACAATGTGGTCACATTATGCTAATAATCATACGGGATTGGCATTTGAACTGGATGTTTCAAAAGATTATGATTTTTTTGATGGATATGGGGTTGTGGAATATAAAGAAGAGTATGAATTATTATCATATACAGAAAATCCCAAAGACTCTTTAGCAACCTTATTTTTGACAAAATATACTGATTGGGAATATGAGCAAGAAGTTAGAATTATTGACTATGAAAAAAATGGTTCTCGAAATTTTAATAAAAGTGCTTTATCCAAGATAATTTTTGGCTGTAAAGCTACAGAAGAGAATATATCTGAAATTATAAATCTATGTCAAAAGTATGGTTATTGCCATACAACTTTTTCAAAAGCAGAAATGAAAAAAGGACTATTTGGATTAGATTTTGTGGACTTTGATAAATCTAAATATATATAGAATCCTGTTTCATTTTGTACGAAGATTTGACTATTTTTGCAAAATAAATTTCAACAATAGCTATGTGAATAAAGAATACTTATAGTGATTAATTCAAAAATCAATACCTTCTGGAGTATGTTCACCAATTCAACTATATTTAGAACAAGCTTTTTCTTAATAAAAACTCCTCTAAAAGGAAGAGATTGAGGAAGAAACTGTTTCGATTTTTGTGTCCTAATTACTGTATCGAGATCAATCCCTTATTCAAAATTTTACACATTAACTATTAAGATATTTTTATCTTTATTGAATTCTCCATAAGAATGTTCTCTATTAAGAATTGTTATCTCACAAATAAATACTTCTTTCCATTCCTTATACTTATGATTAATTATGCTATTTATATTTGACTTAGAAAGTAAAGTATAAGAGCCGCATAAAGAATCAATTCCTTTTGGATGTGTAGATGCCCATCTATAATACCAATAAGATGCTTCTCCGATAGTTGTTCCATTAAGTAAAAAATTCAATTTTTGCTCTGCTGGAATTAAAACAATATCTTTATTCTCATCATAGGTCAAAGGAACATAAATACCTCTTGATTCCAAATCAGAATAAAAGTGTCCATATCGTGCTATGGGATACGTTAATCCGGTGAGTTGCACATAGTTTTCTTCATTTTCATTTTCAAATGAAGAATAAGTAATATATTGATTTAAACCTTCGCCTATTGCAAAAGCATTATCTCTTTCTTTTAAAGATACATTAGCAATATCTATTTCATCTTTATGTAAAGCTTTTACAATTGCAATATCCAACCAGACAGTATCATTAACTTTATGAGGAAAAGATATCACTGCCAATTCATTGTCTGTATCAAGTTTATTCAAATTTATAGAACAATTCTGAATAAATTCTGTTAAATTATCGGAACTTATATTCTCTTCATAGGTCCACTCTGGAATCCATTTAGGTTTAACTGGTTTTAAATTATTAAATAGTGGCTCTATTGGTAATGCTAATGTAGCAAGATTTTCAGCATAGCTTGTAGGCATTTCATAATAAAGTTTAGCTATTTCAAGTACTCTAAGATATGCTGAACGTCCTCTATGACTTGTTATCGTATAAAATTGACCTGTATTATCTCTATTTGAATTTATAAAATAGCTATAAGAGTCATTTGTATTTGAAGCATATTCGAATGTTTTATTCCATTCAGATTTATAATAATCTGTCAATGGAAAGCCTGTGTCTTTTTCTAATTCTCTTAATTTACTACTATATACAAGAGGGACATGAGTTCCTTGTGCTCTATCAAAATTATTATTATTACCTGATAACAAAATAGTAAAATCAAACTCTGTAGAATAATTACCATTTTTAGTAAGTCCAAGCTCATTAATTATCATATCTGAAAGGGTTGACCTTGCATTTATATATTCACCAATTTCAATTTCAGGTATATAACCTAATTCTTTGGCCATTAAGAAAATAGATAATAGTTCAATACATTCAGATTCAAGTTTACAAAAACTTAGTGCTTCTGTAATCTTACTTTCAACAAGAGAAGGTAATTGTATTAATAATTCAGCTAATTGTTGAATTACCCAAACTTTCACTGTAGGAATGGGCCATTTTAGCCTTGAAATTAGTATATTAAGGAAAATTTCTTCAATATTTTGATTATCATTCCAATCCCAATTAGGCTTCTCCAAAATAAGGTTTCTTGTATCATCTTCAAGAGATTTTACTATAGACTCTGTAAGACTAAGTGCTTCTTCTTTTTTATTAGATTTAACTAATAAATATACTAAATCATCATTCGGTATGATTAAACTTCCAGGGTCTTCAATCCATTTATCAATATGTATTGTCGTCTTGGTAATGAATTCATAGACTCTATTTTTATAAAAAGTACCAACATGGTTTAATCTTTCAAGTGTGCTTTCAGCTCCATGGTAATTACTCCATCCTCTCATATAGATATGTGCTGAGACTAAGTATTGAAAAGCTTCTCTTTTCCCTTTGAATTTCTTTATACTATGAAACAAACAATCATACAGAATAGGGTTTTTATAAAACTTATCTTCAAGACTTGATAAATATTCTGGAAGTATAGTAGTAAGTGCTTGTTCTTCTCCATTTTCCACCCAATAGTTATACCATTCAATCCAAAAGTCTTTTAATCCAAATAAGCTTTGTGTGACCTTATCAAGTTCATAAATCTTATCTGGGGGATAGATAGAAATATCTATATCTTTTGCTGGATTGGAAGTATTGGAAGACTCTAATACTTCCGCTGGTTCTTCTGTTACATCATAGTTCAATAAGGCACTAAGCTTTTCAACAATTTGAGTAGCTTCAGCATTAAATTCACTAGCTTTTGAAACAACTATATCATTTACATCTTCTCCTAATCCTGTAAGGCACAAGGCTTTTTCTGAAACTGAATTAAAATCACTTTCTTTTAATAGTCCTTTTAACGATGCCTCCGCCTCATACCATTCACCATCAAGTATTTCTTGATTATATTTAGATGCTAATGTTCCAGGGGATAATTTTGCCAATAGACTATTCATTTCATTTAAAGCATGCCTTGTCTCATCTCCATCTGTAAAATTTGAAATATTATAGACAATTGAAGAAATTCTTTTTAGAAAATTTAGTGCTTCAGAAGGATAGTCTTCAGATATATAATCTATTGAATCTAAAACATTAAAAATTGTTATGTCTTTATGATGTCCATATCCAATCACATATTCCCATGATAGTATTAAACACTTTTTAAATAGTTCTTCATTGTTATGCCTAAAAGCAATACTTGATAATTCAAGATTAGCATTTGAACGTTCTATAGTCTCTTCTAATTCAGAAGATTGTTTATTTAATTCTTCTTCAATTAATAATTCAGCTGCATCATCTGAAAGTACATTTAATATTATGTCTTTATACCAAAGTCTTAACCAATCAGATAAGTATATTTTTGAATCAATAACTTCTTTAAAAGTATCTATCTCAATAATATTTTCTTTTGCTAATAGATGTAGGTCTGCAGAAATTTTTAACCACTCACGCTTGAATAAAATTTGCGTTCTTCTTTCTCTATACTGTGTATCTTCAGGAAAGGATATTGACTCTAGTAGAATACTACAAGTATAAAAACTTAAATTGTTTTCTAATAACAAGTACTCAACTACATCACTTGCAAGTCTTGTAAGTGTATTAAGATAAAAAGAGATATCAATTCTTTCTATTTCATCTTCTGCTTGGAAACTTAGCCAAGAAAAATCACCTGTTGCTTTTAATTTTATTTCTACTGCATCAAAAAACCATTCATGATAATTAATTGAATCCGATAATTTATAAAGAGAATTATTAGCATAAAAAGATCCTTCACCTGCATAAGTTTTTAGATTTCCATTTCTAATTAGTTTTAAAACCTGACTAATTGAAAGATTATGTCCTAACTCAAATTCTTTCCAAGAAAAAATATCAAAATCTTCAATAATACTCATTCTAAGGAGAGATAACTCAAATTGATTAGCTATTTGATATTCTGAAATATTATCAAAAGCTCTTATTAAAAGACCCACATCGAGTTTTTTAATACATGCATCTAAAAAGTATCTAATATTTTTTTCTTCCCAGGTTATAAATTTATTTTCATTGAATAACTTATTATAGTTTAGAGAATTAGAAAGAACACCTGCCTCAATAAGAATTTTTGGGGTTTCATCATCTCTATTTATGCTTTTATTTAGTGTATCTTGGGATTTATATACAGTAATTGCATATTCTGCAATGAGTTTTGCATTATCTTTATCTCCTCTATTCCATAATGCAATTGATAATATTGCTAAATCTTTGGGTGTATAATTTTGATATTGTGTTAGTTCTGTGTCAATTAATGATTGTGGAGAATTATAAAAAGAGAAAACTTTTAAAAGAGGAAAATCCCAGGTTTGAAATTGTGGACCATTATTTAACCTTGTTTTTAATGCTCTATGGGCATAAGCTTCTGGAAAATTTAACTCGTTGAATGATAATGTTTCAGCTTCTTTAAATAAGGGAATAATTAGTTCATTATCATACCCCTCAGTTAATCTTTCAATAACCCATTCTCTTGTTAACCCTTCTCTTAATGGTTGACTGTTACCACTTTGTGATTTACATAACCATTTATAAGTTTGATTTAAATATTCAGAAGCATCTTCTTCAAGCCAAATACATACTTTTTCAATTAAAGCTGAAACTCTCTCGTTGTGTTCTTCTTGTTTCTTCACAAAAACTACAAGACTTTCATGAAATGGTCTAACTCCAGATTTACCTTGGTATAAAAGATGTAATACTGCTTTTAAACTTGGTTCATTGCCATTGTCTCCAAGGATAAGAGGGAATGCATTTCTTGGCCATATAAATGAAAACTCACTACATAAATGAAGTATGTCTCTTTGTTTGTAATTTAAACTTTGCCACAAAGTTTTATAGTAACTTTCGATATTAGTGCTATCACAAGGTGGCAATTCTTTAATTTTCCATGTAGATAAGGGCTCTCCATTTAAAGAAAAGAATTCACAAGAATAAATCATATGAAGGGGGTATCCTGAAGTTATTTCTAATAAATCTTTTGAAATTTTTGCAAGTTCTTCTTCTATCATGTCTTCATGTATATTTAAAAAAAGTCTATCTGCATTAATTTGATAGTTTAGGTATTCAAGAATCGAATCTCCTGACATAAAAGGTAAATAAAACCATTCTTTTTTTGGAGAATAGTGAAGAAGAGTTTTAGGAAGTTGATCATCATCAATTGGCTGAGTACCAACGATTAATATCAGGTTTTCATAAACGGGAAGTAGTTCTTTAAAAATGGATTCAAGTGGTTTGATGTCTTTTTGGTTATCACGCAAAACATGATCCAATCCATCAATTATTAAAATGAAAGGTTTTCCTTCATTTTTATAGTATCTAGCACACTCTTCTAATGTACTACTTAAATTTTCTGGTTCTTTTGAGGATAACTCAATGTCTTTATATTTACTCTCAATTTGAGAAAACAATGATTCAGCAATAGTTCCAAAATTTAATCTATCTTGTGTTTTATCTTGCATTGATAAAAAATAGTGATGACGAATTACTGGAAAACTATTTTTTTCTAATTCTTGATACAAGTAGCTTAAATAAGTGCTTTTACCTTTTCCTGGTTCACCAGTAATTGAAATTACTCCTCCTTCCGAAGTTGTAATCCTTTTGAAAATTGAATCATGAAACTCTTTATTTGGGAGACAATAATTATCAGGAATAAGGAAGGATTGAAGGATGGGTTTTGGTCTTTTTATAGAAAGTACTTCACGAATATGATGAAGCTCTATCCATCCACCTTCACTTGGATAGTCTCTAAACTTTGCCCAGTCTCTGGCAATATCTTTTAATCTATATATTCCCTCATCATTTGAATGCTTTGCTAACTCTTCTTTTACTTCATTTTGTAATGATGTATAACTTTTTTGACTATCCTTCACTTGTAAGATTTCAAAAAAATCACGGGCTTCTTGTTCCGATCCCAACTGTTCATTTATTAATGCTTTTGCCTCTGAAGTAATAAGGTCATAATTAAATTTTTCTTTAATTAGACAGGCTTCAATTTCACGATCTGGAATTTTGTTTGTGAGAAGAATTATGTTTCCTTGTTCATCTTTATCAACTAATTGAACTGCATCATAAATTTTCTTTAAAATAGATCTTGAACAATCTGTTTTACCAGTGACTTTTAATAACCAAGTCCAACTAAAAGCATTTTCTGTTTTATACTCAGATGGTGTAAATTTTACTTGAATATAATCTATTTTTCCATCATTACGTTTCAATACAATATCATCTATTCCTTGCGGAGTATCTTCTTGATCTGATTCAAAGCATATACATTCATATTCAGTTGGATTATTTAGCCAGGTTGCAAGTTTTAGAACACCAAAAAGTGTTTGATATTCATATCCAGTGTATGTTATTGCACTATTTTTTACTCTCAATTTTTATCTCTTTTGTATTTACTTGAATTATTGAAAAGAATTTTATGTCTAATTAATGTTTAGAAAAATTATATCTAATAAAAGAATAAACAAAACTTCTATTTATAATAATATGGATAGAAAATTGCTACAAAGATGAGTTATAAAAACAAGTTCAACAACCTGTAGTTTTGGAACTCTCATTAAGTTTCATTTAGAGAAAACAAATTGTTCCAGTTTTGTTCCAACTTTAGCAAAGATAAACAAAGTCTTTGCTCTTTAGAATTGTTAGTAAGTTGCTTTTTAAGGTGTTTTGTATTTATTTACTAATTATCTAGTAGAGTTTATAATTAAAATTGCTAATTTGGAAGTAAAGAGTTGAGTTATTTCTTAAAAGTTATTATGATAGAATAAGTTACTAATTAAAGGAATATTTTGAAAATTATATCAAATGAAAGTAATTATAAATCAAAAAGATTTTTACTGCCAATTCTATCATTGGTACTTATTTCAATTATTGCCATTGGAAGTATAAGCTCATATTTAACAATAAGCATGTTTAATAATCATATGGAAGAGCATATTGAACAAACTAAAAAAGAGTATACCGAAAAACAAAAAATAAAAGTATTTAATGATGTTAATACCGTAAAGGATACAATAAATTTTCTTATAAAAACGATGGAAGATGATTTAAAAGCATCTTTAACTGAGAAGATAAAAATAGCTTTAAATGTGGCAAATCAAACATATAATACTTACAAAGATACCCTAAGTAAAGAAGAAATAAAAGAAAAAATAGCCCAAACCTTAGCTTTGATAAAATTTAATGATGATCGTAGCTATTACTTTATGTATGACAATAAAACAAAGATTATTTTTGGCCACCCAATGAAGAATTTTATGGGAAAGGATATGACTGATTTTAAAGACTCTCAAGGTCAAAGTCTTATGCAACTTGATACAGCAGCTTTAGAAAAAAATAAAATAGCGTTTAGTAAAATTTATTTTACAAAACCAGATAATCAAGAAAAAGAATTTCCTAAAATTACTTGTATAACAAAATTTGAACCACTTGATTTAGTACTTGGTATTGGAGAATATCTTGATGTTATAGAAAATCAGGCTAAAGAATTTGTACTAAATAGATATACATCAGATGAATACAATGAAAAAGATAGGTATATAGTAATCCTAAATGTTCATAATCTAAAAGGTGGAAAAGAGTTTGCAACAGTTTTATTAAATGCAAATAGACCAGAATTAGTTGGTACTAAAGTTTCTGATGAAGATAAAGATGTAAAAGGGAATAGATTTAGAAAAGATTTCTTAGATTTAGTAGTAGAGAAAGGTGAAGGGTATTCTGAGTATTGGTATAAAAAACCATCTACTGAAGAACCTGCCTTAAAAATGTCATATTTTTATCTCCAAAAAGATTGGAACTGGATAATTGCAAGTGGTTTTTATTATGAAGATTTAGAAAAGCAAATTGTTCTTATGAAAGAATCAATAAAAACTTATACAAATAATGCAATAATAAAAACACTAACATGGGTTGCCTTTTTATCATTATTATCTATCTTAATTGCAATTTTTGTATCTTATAAAATTGATGAAACTATTAAAAAATATACAAATACAATTATTGAGTATGAAGATAATAAGAGAAATCAAGAATATTTACTAATGCAACAAAGTAAAATGGCAGCAATGGGTGAAATGATAGGAAATATCGCACATCAGTGGAGACAGCCACTATCTGTAATCTCAACAGCGTCAACAGGTTTGAAACTACAAAAAGAGATGGATATGCTAAGTGATGATGATTTTTACTCAACCTTAGTATCAATAAATACATCTGCACAATATTTATCTTCTACAATTGATGATTTCAGAGATTTTTTTAATCCAAGTAATAATAAAATTAATGAATTTAATATTTCAGAAACTTTTATTAAAACTTTAACTTTAGTAAAAGCACAATTCAATGCTAAAAATATTGAAATTATTCAAAATATAGAAGAATCTAAAATATCTTCAATAGAAAATGAACTTATTCAAGTTTTAATAAATATCTTAAATAATGCAAGAGATGCTTTACTAACCATAGAAAATCAAAGAAAATTGATATTTATTGATACTTATTTTAAAGATGATATTTTATATATTGAAATAAAAGATAATGCAGGTGGAATAAAAGAAGAAATCATAGATAGAATTTTTGAACCATACTTTACTACAAAACACCAATCACAAGGAACAGGAATAGGCTTGTATATGAGTAAAGAAATTGTTGAAAAGCATTTAGATGGAGAACTTCTTGTTTCTAATGAAAAGTATAACTATGAGAATGTTGATTATTCTGGAGCTAAATTTATAATTGAAATTCCTAATATTAAATTATATTAAATATATTCTTATAAATAAGAATACTCTTTTTACTAAATCTATACTAAAAGAGAGACTAAGTAAATTTCTACTTAGTCCATAAAACTATTAAAATAAATTTTTCCTCTAAAAGTAAACCACTCAAAAAGAATTAATATTTTGATTCATCCTTATTTTTAAGAAGTGATTTTGAAAATTTAATCACTTTATTTCTTCCTGTTTCTTTAGCTTCATACAAACATAAATCAGCGTATTTAATACACTTCCAAATTTGATCTGTATCTTCAGGAAAGAATGAATAACCTATACTTACTGTTTTACTAAAAGATTCATTATTAAAAGTAAAAACTATTTTTTCAAACTCTTTATTAATTTTGTTTGCAAGCTCATAGGCACTTTCATGAGTTGGATTTTTCATTATAATTAAAAATTCTTCTCCTCCAAATCTAATAATGAATTCATCTTTTCCTATACATTCTTTCATTGTTTTAGAAAGTTTTTGCAAAATTGCATCACCTGCATCATGTCCATAAGTGTCATTAACCATTTTGAAGTAATCTATATCTAAAAACATTACTGCAAAAGTTGATCCTTCTAGAATTTCATATGACATTTTTTTATCGATAAACTCATCTAAATATTTTCTATTATATAGTCCTGTTAATCCATCAACTAAATTTCTTTCTCTTAAGACATCCATCAATATTCTACTTTCTAAGATAGGTTTTGTTTCTTCTAAATATTTCTTAATTATTCCTATTTGATATTTAATTGATTTTAAAGCTTCCTCATCTTTACATAAAATATGTACTGTTAGACTTTTTTGTTCATTAATAAGAAAAGGTATACATATAAATTCTTTTTTATCTTTACAAGTCGCAACTCTACAGATTTCAGGAAAGTTTTCAGATATTACAATAATATCAGTTCTTTCTGCTCTACATAGTGTTTTAATATCTTTTGTTAATTCACAACAAGAAATAGTATCTTTTGTTTTATATACAACATGTCTTTCGTTTTTAACTAAATCATTTTCAAAAATATAAAAATGTTCAATTTTTAATTTATCTTTAAATACTTGAACTAATCTATGATAAATATCATCTTTAGTTAGATCAGTCTCAATTGTTTTTTTATAATTATAAATTTCTGAAATATCTTCAATAATTTCTTTTGCAGTTAACAATTTATCATTATTTAAATTTGATGCTCTTTTATGAACAAATGCTGTTAAATTTCTCTCTATACCAGTAAGTACTAAATCGAGTTTTTCAATTATTTCATTTAACCATAAAGAAGCTTCTTTATCCTCTTTTAAAACACCTTCTTTCACTCTTACTGAATAATTTCCTTCATGCACTTGTTTTAATACTTTTGTAATTGAATCAAATGAGGTTGTATAAGGTTTAATTTTTTTACTTATATAAATCAATATAAAAATTAAAAAGATAATTATTATAACAACAACATTAAACAATACAGTTATACTTGAAATTCTATCATCTTGAATATCAAATTCTAAAGATATCGCTCCTAACACTTCACCTTCTTGTGCATTATGACAAGAAATACAATTTGGTTTATCAAGTGAAGAGGCAGTATATGGAATTGTAATTCGCAATGAAGCATCTTTTAGTGTTTCAGTAATAACTATTTCTTCTTTTCCTGTTCTTAAAACTTTTTTATCTATCTCATCTTTTGGTGTTTCATTACCAATATCTGAATTTCCAAATTGTTTGCTAACACTTGCTCCTCGAATAACCCATAATTTATTCACCTCTTCAAGATTATTAATACTATTTAAAAAAACATCTCTTTGATTCATATTTCCATTTACCATATGAGAAGTCAATGATTTTTTAACTATATCAGCAGTAAGATATGCTCTTTTTTTTGTGCTTTCATATCCACTTTCTCTTGATCCTACTGCAACTAGTATCACTATTATTATAGTTAATAATGTAACCATTGCAGAAATTATTATCGTTATTTTTTTGTTAGAATTCACTTTGAGAAAACCTTTTTTTATTTAAATAATAATAACATAAAATTATTTTATTTTTATACTTTTTGATATTTTTTTAAGATATACCTTCTTTAAAATAATTAAGAGTTATTTTTTTAAATACAAATATTACATATTTTAAAATTACTTTTTAATAAATAATCTAATTTCATTTTTTATTGTTATCATATTTTACAAAATAATAACAATAAATACCTATTCATTAAGTATTTTTAATATATGATTATTCATTTAATCTATCAATCTATAAATGGGGGCTAAACAAATTGAGTCAAGAAGTTAAATTATCAATTGATACTATGATAGTGTCAGAAACAGATGCAAAAGGAAACATTATTTTTGCAAATTCAGATTTTTGCGACATCGCTGGTTATACAATTGAAGAATTAATTGGGAAACCTCATAATATAGTTAGACATAAAGATATGCCAAAAGCTGCATTTGAAGATTTATGGAAAACAGTTAAAGACGGAAAGATATGGAATGGAATTGTAAAAAATAAAACAAAAAATGGTGGATATTATTGGGTTAATGCAACTGCTTATCCTTCTAAGAATGAAAAAGGAGAATTGCGATATATTTCAGTAAGAATAAAACCTACTGATAAAGAAATTGAAGATGCAATTAATCTCTATAAAACTCTAAAATAAGGCTACTTTATGTTTTTTAAAAATTCAAATCAAAATGATACATTAGAAATCTTATCTAATATAGAAAAATTTATAGATGGTGAAATAAATTCTTTTCCAACACTAACAAATAAAAGTAAAACTACTGATAAAAAAGTTATAGATAAACTAAATATAATTAGCGAGAAATTATTTAAAAGACATCAAGAAGAAATTACCCTTTATGGTGAAATTATGCTTGTAACTGAAAAAATTGCAAATGGAAATATCTCTGATAAAATTTATCATCTAAATACAAGTAATAAAAAATTAAATTATATTGGAAAAACAATTAATAATTTAGTTGATGGCTTAAAATCAATTTTAGGTTCTAATACTCAAAATATATTAAATGTTTTAGATAGTTACTCACATATGGATTTTACAAATAAAATTGATGATGAAAATTCTAAATTAACAAATTCTTTAAATGATATTACTGATTTAATTTCTATGATTTTGAAGGAAAATAAATCAAATGGCTTAACATTAGAGCAAAGTTCAAATCTACTACTTAAAAATGTAGATAAACTAAATATTAGTTCAAATGAAGCGGCTGCAAGTCTTGAAGAAACAGCTGCTGCATTAGAACAAATAACTTCAAATATTAGAAATAATACAGATAATATTCTAAAAATGGCAAATTATTCAAATAATGTTACCAACTCAGCTAAAGAAGGTGAAAAGTTAGCCAATGAAACTACTATGGCAATGGAAGAAATAAATGTACAAGTTAATTCAATAACTGAGGCTATTGCTGTAATTGACCAAATAGCTTTTCAAACAAATATTCTTTCACTAAATGCAGCTGTTGAAGCAGCAACGGCAGGTGAAGCAGGACGTGGATTTGCAGTTGTTGCAGCTGAAGTTAGGAATCTTGCAAATAGAAGTGCAGAAGCTGCCAAAGAAATAAAGATAATTGTAGAAAATGCTACTAAAAAAGCATATGAAGGTAAAACAATAGCAGATAATATGATAAAAGGATATAAAGAACTTAATCAAAATATTACTCACACCATACAACTTATTAAAGATATTGAACTGTCAAGTAAAGAACAACTATCAGGAATAGAACAAATAAATATAGCAGTAACACAATTAGATCAACAAACACAAAAGAATGCAGAAGTAGCATCTCAATCTCATGATGTAGCAGTAGATACAGATATTATTGCAAAATTAATTGTAAGTAATGCAGATGAAAAAAAATTCATAGGTAAAAATGAAGTAAAAGCCAAAAATATGAGTTCGAATATTAGTCATTAAAACTATATAACTAAAATGTATTTTTTAAGTTCTTAATTTAAGAATCTCACATTTCGAAGTCGTATAAGAAAAAAATTGTTCCAAAATGGGTCTAATAAATATTTATCTTATAAACGAATTTTTAGTAATATTTGTTAAAAGTACTAAAATAAAGCGTTTTTTTTAATTTCTATTGATTTTTTTTCTAAAATTTGTTTATTTAAATGTTGATGATTTATCACGTCTTTATGACTATTTTTATTTATTGGTTCTTTAATGAAATACTCCCCGACCCAAGGGTACGAGGTATCTTGCTATAAATCAAACTTTAGTTGACCTTCATAGATTTTTTTATAATTCTTTTCATCTGAACCTTGATTTTTTATATAGTTTTTTATTGTATCTTTACTTGCATACAAGCCAACAGTATTTGCATAATATCCACTTGTCCACAAGCTTGAGCCCCACATATCTTTTCTTAATTTTGGAAACTCTTTAAATATCTCTCGTGCTGTTATACTTTTTATTGTTGTTACAACTTTCATTACAGTAATTGTAGGCACACTTTGGACTAAAAAATGTACATGATCTTCATCATTCCCTATTTCTATAAATATTATCTAATATCTTTCTGATATTTCAATACAAACATCTCTTAACTTTTTATCAATATTATCATCAAATAATCTCTTCCTATATTTTGCTGGAAATACTAAATGATATAGTAGTAAAGTCTTATGGCTCTTATATATATGTTCATCACTCATGAAAAAATTAAGATTTTACAGATTATTTTTGTTGTACTGTGGTCTCATTATGTTAAAACAGGATAAATTATATTTAAGAACAAAAAATAATAAATTTTAAGAAAATTGACTTATAATAAATTATTATATTTCTTTTTTGTAAATTTTCTTAAATTAATGTTATAATAATTTAAAAATCACAGGTAGTAGTTTGAAGATATTTCTTATTTTATATTTTATGTGTATTTCACTTCCTCTTTTTGCATTAGAAAAAGTATCTTTGCAACTTGACTGGAAATATCAATTCGAATTTGCTGGATTTGTTGCTGCTAAAGAAAAAGGCTTTTATGAAGAAGCTAATTTAGATGTTGAAATTAAAGAATATAATCAAAATGTTGATACAGTTAATGACGTATTAAATAGCGTAAGTACTTATGGTATAAATCATTCTAGTATTTTTATTGAAAATAATAAAATCAAACCAATGATTATACTAGGGACTTATTTACAAAAATCTCCTTTAATATTTATTGCACAAAAAGGGATTACTAAGCCCACTCAAATGATAAATAAAACTATCATGGGTACTAAAAATGAACTTAAATATAGTACATTAGGTTTATTATTAAAATATTCTAATATTACTAAAAATAATTCAAATATCATAGAACAGTCATTTGATTTAAATGATTTCATTAATAAAAAAGTAGATATTATGAGTGCATTTCGTTCTAATCAATTATATGAATTACAACAAAAAAATGTTTCTTATGAAATAATTGAACCTTTTGATTTTGGATTTAATATGAGTGCAGGAAATTTATTTACGTCTCAAAAAGAGGTTATTACTAATCCTGAAAGAACAAAAGCTTTTATTGATGCTACAAATAAGGGTTGGAAATATGCAATAGAAAATAGTAGTGAAATAATAGATATCTTAATTGAAAAATATGGGGTTAATAAATCTAGAAAAGCACTAGAATATGAGGCGCAAGAGATTGTTAAATTAATGATGTTAGATTTCTTTAAGATAGGAGAGATTAATGATGAATTGACTAAATTATCTTTTAGACAACTTAAACAAGCAGGTTTTATAAATAAAGAAGAAGTTTTGCATAATTTTGTTTTTGATAATTTCATTAAATCTATTAATATTGATTTTTCTCTAACTGAAAAAGAAAAAGAATATTTAAAAAAGAAAAAATATATAACCATGTGTGTTGATCCCCAATGGTATCCTCTTGAGGCTATTGAGAATAATAAACATATTGGTATTGCATCTGATGTTATGCAGGATTTTGAAGATAAATTGAATATTCCTATTAAATATTTAACTGTAAAAAATTGGCAAGAATCGATTGAATTAGCAAAAAAAAGGGAGTGTGATATCTTTTCTTTAGCTTCAAGTACACCCTTAAGACAAGAATATATGAATTTTACTTCACCTTATTTATCAATGCCTATTGTAATAGTAACAACAAATGAGAAACCTTTTGTGGATGATATTAGTAGTTTAAATAATAAAAGAATAGCTGCCGTGCAAGGATATTCAATTATAGAAAAAATTAAAACTAAATACCCCCATTTAGAGATCGTTGAAGTTAAATCTATTAATGATGGTCTTGAGTTAGTTCTAAAAGGCAAGGTATATGGATATATAGATAATTTATGGTTGTTTCTTCTCATATTCAAAAAGATTATACGAGCTTATTAAAAGTATCTTTAAGATTAAAAGACACTCTTTCTTTTGGTGTAGCAACACGAAACGATGAACCAATTTTAAATGATATTTTTGAGAAATTGGTTAAAAGCTTAGATGAACAATATATACAGTTAGTAATTAATCGTTGGGTATCAAGTGAAAAATATCCTTTCTTTAGTAAAGATAATATTATAAGAATGATCAGTATATTTATTCTTATAATTATTGGATTTTTATATAGACAATATCTTTTACAACGTCATAATAAAGTGTTATTAAAGCTTTCTGTGACTGATAAACTAACAGGATTATATAATCGTTTAAAAACTGATGAAAAACTTGAAGAAGAATATAAAAAGGTACTTAGATATAATAGCTATTTTTCTACAATTTTAATTATTGATGTAGATTTATTTAAATTAATTAATGACAAATTTGGACATACAGTTGGAGATAAAGTATTACAAGAAATTTCGACTATTTTAAAAAATGATACTAGAGATATTGATGTTGTTGGACGCTGGGGAGGAGAAGAGTTTTTAATTATTTTACCTCTTACTAATAAATCAAAAGCCCTCATAGTTGCTAATAAAGTAAAAGAACATATCTCACAACATATTTTTTTACATGGTCAAAAAGTTACTGTTAGTATTGGTGGATTTGAATTACAAAAGAATTTTTCTATTAATGAAGCACTAATAAGAGCAGATGAAGCCTTGTATCAATCAAAACATGAAGGCAGAGATAGAATTACTATAAAATAACTAACATATTAACTATAATGAGCTTTTTGTTTTATATTATAATAATAAAAGTGCAATTTTATGTAAGTTTTTCTGTTTAATTTTGATATACTTATTTTGTTTTTTATGTCTAAAGAGGTTATATTATGGAATCAATTATACAATCAGATAATTTTTTAAAACTTATCTCAAAACATTTACCTGATATGTTATGGGCAAAAGATTTAGAAGGTAATTATTTGTATGCAAATGATGCAATTTGTAATTATTTACTTATGGCAAGCCCTGATGAAGTTATAGGGAAAAATGATGTTTATTTTGCAACAAGAGAAAGAAATAAACATCCAGATAATAAGCAATGGCACACATTTGGAGAATTATGTTTTAATTCTGATTATGTAGTACTTGAACATATGAAATCTATGAAATTTGAAGAGTATGGGAATATAAAAAATAAACTTACTTATTTAGAAGTACATAAAGCTCCTTTACATGATCATAATGGTAAATTAATAGGAACGATTGGAAGTGGAAGAGATATAACAGCACAAATTTTACTTGAAAAAAAGATTGAAAAACTTGCTTTTTTTGATCACCTAACATCTTTGCCTAATAGACAAAAATTACTTTTAGATATTGATGAAAAATCTCCCAAAGCTTGTGCTATATTTAATATTGATGGATTTAAAGAAATAAATGATTTTTTTGGTACGAAAAATGGGGATAAGATCTTACAAAATATTTCAAAGTGGTTTTTAAATTCTGACTATAAAACATATCGAATAGATGGGGATGAGTTTGCATTTTTGTATTATGAAGATATTTCTGTTGATATTTTAGAACATAATATAGAAAATCTTTTATCTATGTTTGAAGAAGAAATATTTCGTATTGAGGATGAAGTTATACATATACAATTTTCAGTTGGTATTGCAAAAGCAAAAGAGAGATTACTTACAAAAGCTGATATTGCTCTTCATTCTGCAAAAGAGAATAAAACAAAAATTGCTATATATAAAGAAAGTGCAAATGTTGAAGGTAAATATAAAGAAAATATTTTAATGGCAAGCTCTATCCGAGAAGCTCTATTAGACAATAGAATAATTTGTCATTATCAACCAATAATAAATGTAAAAACTAATCAAATTGTAAAATATGAAACGCTAGTTAGAATGATTGATAAGAATAATAAAATAATACCACCTTTAGATTTTTTACATATTGCAAAAAAAACTAAACTATATTCTCATATTACAAAAGAAGTAATTTATCAAGCATGTAATACTTTTAAAGATAGAAAAGAGTATTTTTCTATTAATTTATCAATAGATGATATAAAAGATTCAAATACTATTCAAGAGATTATTAAAACAATCATAAAAACAAAAACTGCTTCAAGAATTACCTTTGAAATTTTAGAATCAGAAGGAATTGAGAATTACGATGAAGTGATAAATTTTATAACACAAGTTAAAGCACTTGGATCAAGAATATCTATTGATGACTTTGGAACAGGTTATTCAAACTTTGAACATATCTTAAAACTGAATGTAGATTATATAAAAATAGATGGCTCTTTGATAAAAAATATTGTTAATAGTAATAAACATAGAATTATAGTTGAAACTATAGTGGAATTTGCTAAAAAAATAGGTGCTAAAACTATTGCTGAATTTGTAAGTGATGAAGCTATTTATTTAATTATAAAAGAAATTGGTGTGGGTTTTTCTCAAGGTTTTTATACAGGGAAACCTTGTGAATTGTAGTATTATTTAATAATTTATAAATATACAGGATATCAATGAGCTGGTTACCCTAAATAGGACACAAAACTCTAAATAATCTCTTCCTCAAACTCTTGAGACTGTGAAAGAACTCCCATATCCAGTCATAGTTAGAAGTAATCTTGAAAGTACCAAGCAAAAAATAGCTGACTATCTTGTAGTTTTATACTTTTTTTTGGCATTTTTTAGTCAAAAGATGCGTTTGTGGTTCTAAAACTTGAAAAATATTCTTATATTCGGCTCTATTTATTTATACAGAGTTAGTTCTTTCACCGTCTCTGTAGGTTTTGTAACTTTCTCTAAGTTTTCATTTAGAGAGAATAAATTGTTCCAAATTTAATTTTACTTCCTTGATTTTATTTAATTATTCAATTCAAAAGACTCTTTTTCAACAAAAGTTAGAAAAAGGTATATATTTAATTTTTTTGTACATATATCGTATATAAAAAAGGTAAGTATAATTAATTAGTTAGTGATGTGCTAAAACGTTCGTTTAATTAGTAAATTTTTTCTAATCTAACCAATAAAGACTCTAAAATCATATTATCAATTTCCACATCAATCTTATCAGCAACTAAACTATGTAAAGCTACAGATTTTTTAATATAATCTTCTTGTTCTTCAAATGTAAATCTACTCCAACTATTTTTATTTTTTTTACCATTGTGATATTTTAAAAGTAATTGTAAATTACTTGGATGATGTTCACCTTGCTTTTCACTATTAAGTAAAGCTTCTGCATGATCTATTTCAAAGTCTAGTCCAAAAAATTGTTTAAATGCTTTTTGTATATTTTCAAATTCAGTAATTCTATAAAGTGCAAAGATTTCTAATTGATTTGTTGCATTATTGATAATATCTTGTCTTCTAAGAGGTTCAATATCTTCATCTATTTCTATTTGTTCTTGTTCTATTAATTCATCTTTGGTTATATACTTTACTTTTCTTGGGCGTTCACTATCATCAATTAAAACTTCCTTTGAATATCCACCTGTTGAAAGCCTAGAAGAAATCCTTGCAGCAATTTCTCTTAGACCTGTAGTATCTTGCTTTTGGTTAGCAGCTTGTTCATTTGCTTTTTGTAATTCATCTGGAAACATTTCACTAAATTTCTGTGCCCATTCTGAAACTGTTACATAATCAGTAAAAGTTTTTAATGCTTCTAGATATTTTTCTGTTATTTTCATTCCTTATCACCTACTAAATCATACCCACCATTTAAAATAAAATCTTTTAATAGATTGTGAACTTTAATATTCACTCTTGGAATTGGTATGTTACAGCCTTCTATCTCTTCAAAATATGCTTTGGCTTTAGTCTTATCAACACTATTTTTTAAATCATCAAATCGACCATAGTCATTAATATTTGATTCTGTTACATTTGAATTTATCATCTCTTTTAATTTATCACTATTCAATCCAAATAATTCTACTAATTTCATAATTTGAGAGTTTTCAGCATTTGCTTGATATTGAGCGACATACTCTCTAAAAGTTTTACTAGAATCTATTTGAATATCACCATTTTGAATATCATGAATGAAAATATTTGCGTATTTTTGTTCTTCTTGGCTAAGTGTTGCAAATGATTTATGAAGTTCATTTAATGTTTTTTCAATCTCTACTGTATCGCCACTATCTATTATTTTTCTGTATTTGTCAAACCTAGAGTTCATAAAATCAGTATCTATTTTATCAGTATCAATTTCAGTTATGTACCCTTCAATTTCAAATGGTATATCAATATTACTAC
Source organism: Arcobacter sp. s6 (assembly GCF_040884245.1). NCBI lineage: Bacteria > Pseudomonadati > Campylobacterota > Epsilonproteobacteria > Campylobacterales > Arcobacteraceae > Arcobacter > Arcobacter sp. s6. Next base: position 41,291 of record NZ_JBEVTN010000016.1, read on the forward strand.
CACTTCCACTACTAGATGGAAGCTCTTTATATCTTTGAACTAAAATCAGATATGTGTTTTCATCAATATCTAATTTTACTACTCTTTTTGGTTTAGGTTCTTCGAATTTATACTCAAGTTCAGACCATTTAAAACCTTGAATTTTAGAAGCCTCTAAAGTTTCATTAAATTTTTTAAATAGTTTAGCAAACTCTGCTCTTTCACTCAAATCATCAGGAAGTTTTTCAAAGTTCTCTATTTTAGCATTTTCAAACAACTCAGAAATTTCATCATAAAGTTTATTTAGCTTCTTTAAATTATTTTCTAATCTATCTGCAAAAAGTCCAAGAGGTTTATCTCCAGAATACAATTTAACTGCTTTGTTAATATTTTCTTCCATAGTGTGAGGGTATCTATAGTATCTAATAGTACCAAATGGTTTATCTGCTCCAAAAAGTCTATTTGTTCTTGAAAAAGCTTGTATTATAGTTTCATATTTCAATACTTTATCCAAATAAAGAGTATTTATCCATTTTGAGTCAAACCCTGTAAGCATTTGATCCACTACAATTAATAAATCAATTTGTTTTTCTGGATTTTTTTCTATATAGTTATATGGTTTCTTATGTGCTAATCTTGAAGCAATATCTTTTTTAAATTTTGAAAATATTTTTAATGAAAAATCTTGTTCATATCTTTTATTATAATCTTCCATTATCTCTACAATTCCATCTTCTTTAAAGGCTGATTTTGCACCATCATCATTATCTATATTTGAATCAAATAAAGCTGTGAATTTTAAATTTAAGTTTTTTTCTTGAATTTTTACTTTTAATAAACGATAATATTCTATTGCTTCAGGGATACTACTTGTTGCAAAAATTGCGTGAAACTTGAAGTTTTGGCTAAGAGTTATCCAATTATCCAATATATCATCTGTAACTTGATTTTGGTGTTCTATTCTTTCATATTGGGCTTTAGATACAAAATCCTCTATCCCTTTTATATATTTACCAGAAGCATCTATATATCCAGCCATTTTTAATTCAGTCATGAATTTATTAAAGACTTTTTTCTTTTTTTCATCACTTAGTGCTTCAATTTCATTTTTTGATTTTGATTCTTGAAGAGCAACTGCTTTTCTTAAATCTTTATCTCTATAAGTTAATACTTTATATGGGTCAAATCCAAGTACATTTCTATCTCTAATACCATCAGCTATACTATATCTATGTAATTCATCTCCAAATACCGTTGATGTTGTATTGTCTTTTTTCTGATTTTCATCTTGTATTGGTGTTCCTGTAAACCCAAAAAATATGGCATTTGCAAATGTATCTTTTATAGTTATTAGCATATCTCCAAAAGTTGAACGATGGGCTTCATCAACAATAAAAACTATTCTTTTATTGGAAATTAGTTCTATGTCTTTGATATTTAATCCATCTTCTTCACTATTTATATTACTCATTTTTTGAATTGATGTTACTATTAAAGTATTTGCAGGGTCATTACTTTTTAATTTAGTTACTAAAACACCTGTATTTTCAGTAGCTTGTACATCATCACTTGCATCTGCAAAGGCTCTATACTCTTGTAGTGATTGAGTTCCTAGCTCTATTCTATCCATTAAAAATATTACTTTATCAGCATCTTTTGAATTTGCAATTAGTTGAGCAGATTTGAAGCTGGTCATTGTCTTGCCTGAACCAGTTGTATGCCAAATATATCCACCTAAAGAGTTTTTATCTTTCCAATTAGTTTTTTTGATTTTATCACTAATAGCATTCGCTGCATAGTATTGGTAACTTCTCATAACTTTTAAAACACCATCAGCATCATCTGCAACAGTGTAATATCCTATAAGCTGATGAGCCATTGGAATAGAAAGTAAAAGAGAAGCCACTTTTTTCCAATCATTTATCGGCTCATTATTAAAATCTGCCCAATGAAAATAGTAGTCTTTATTAAACTTTCCATCCATTCCAGAATTTGCAAAATATACACTCTCTTCAGGCTCCATAGCTACAAATACTTGAACTAATGAAAATAATCCAGTAAATACACCTTCCCTTGAGTATTTTTCTATTTGATTATAGGCTTGACTTACAGGAACTCCACTTTTTTTAAGCTCAATATGAATAACAGGCATACCATTTATTAAAAGCATTAAATCACCTCTTCGGTCATTTAATATTTTAGATTTTGTTTTAAAAATTGGTTGTTGAACTATTTGGTATCTACTTTGTCCAGCTGCAATTTCAGCTCTATCATAAATCTTTAAACTGATTTCTTTTCCAAAATGCAGTTTATCTTCTTCATTATCTCTTGTAATTGATACAGTTCTTCCATTTATAAAGCTATTTAGTTTAAGTGGTGTTTTTAGTTCTATAATCTTTTCTAAGATTTGTTGCATTTCACTATGAGTTAAAGGTATATTATTTAATCTATCTATACTTTTATTATTTTCAAAAAGAATTTTAGCCCAGTTTTCAAGTAACTGTTCTTCTGTTGGATTTTTAATAACATCATGCTCTCCCCAACCTTTATCTCTAAGTACTTTTATTAACGCTTTTTCAAACTCAGCTTCATTTATAAATGTCATTATTTATTTTCCTCTAGCTCTTTAGTAATATATAAAGTATATCCCTCATAGTAGTAACTTGCATCAATACCTTTCATAAACACATCAGGATTATTAATCTCATCACTTAGGGCATTTTTTAGAAGTAGTTTTATCTCTGTATCTTTTATAGGACTTCTCTCCATCGCCATTAGATAATCATCTCTTTGGATACTATTCCAGTCAACTACTTTTTTAATCTCACTTTTTAGCATTAAATCAAGCCAAATTCTCATACTTCTACCATTTCCCTCACGAAATGGATGAGCTACATTCATCTCTACATATTTCTCAATAATTTCATCAAAAGTGGATTGATTCATTGATTCTATTTGTTTAATAGCTTCTTCAAGATAAGTTATTGGTGCAAATCTAAAGTTTCCTTTTGAGATATTTACATTTCTCAACTTTCTAGCAAAATCATAAATATCTCCAAAAAGCTCAAAATGAATAATAGATAAACTCTCAAAACTTCCAGCTTTTAAAGTATCAAAAAAACAACTTTCAAAAAGGTTTTTAGCCTTTAATTTACTAATTCGTTCTTCTTCTTTTGCTAACTCTATTTCGCTTTTAATACCAAGTTTGTTTTCTAAAATCATCTTAAAGCCTTTATACAAACATCTTAGCTAATGATGCTTTTTTTATATTTTTTAGTTTTTCTAGCTCTTTTTGTTGTAGGTCAATTTGTTTATCTAATTGTTTTATATATTTACTTATTTGGATTTGTTCTTCGATAGTATTTGGAATAATAATTTTTATTTTGCTCATCACGTTATTCATTAATTTAGGATTCCCAACATATGAAACGTGTTTCCAAGCGATATTATTTAATATCTCTGCGATAGCTAGATTTGCATAACCATCATTTGATAATAAAACTCCATTTACATTTGTACTATAAAACTTTCCTTCTCTATATTTTACGGTTCCAGCATTGGCTCCATCAGTTGTCCATGTAATTGCATTTTCGAATAAATATTTTTTATAAAATCCTAGTAAACCATTATTTTTTGTTTGAGAAGAATAAACAGGATAAGGCATCTTTTCAGATTTTTGACTTGAAGTTTCTGTAGCTGCTAATACATCACCTCTTGTTACAATAAATAATTCATTTATTTCTTTTTCTTCCCACTTCCCAATAAAACCTTTAAATCTTATTTCAGGAGTATCAGCTCCATTTTTAGGAAACATTTTATCAAGCATTGCTTTTTTAAACTGTTTTAGTTTTTGGTATTTTTTCTCTTTTTGTTCTATTAGTTTGTCGAGTTGTTGGAAATAGTCACCGATTTTTACTTGTTCTTTAATATCTTTAGAAAAAAATATTCTTATACTGTAAAAATCTTTATGATTTAAGTCTGGAATTGTTGAAACACCTGCTAAACTCAAAATAAGTTTTTGAGTTTTAGGTAATTTTAAAAAGTAAACTAAATAATCTTTTGTTAACTTTTTAGAATCAAATTTTATCTTAAAAAAATTATTATGAAATGCTCCATCTATATTTGTAACTACTTCTCCCGTATTACCCGTTCTAGTCATAAGAACATCATCTTTTGAACATAAGACTGATTCAGGAGGATTCAGGATAAAATATTTAATATTTGAACCTTTTTTTAAAAATTCATTAGTAATATAAAAGTAACTACCATCTATTTTTTGAGTAAAACGATTTGATATTGCAATTTGAAGACCCTGATTAATAGTAGTTATTTCTTCAAATTTATTATTATCCCACTTCTGATTAAACCCTTTAAAACGAATTTGTGGTACTTTACTTTTAGTTGTCATTATTTAACCTCTAAAAGCTCTTGGAATGCTTTTAATCCTTGCATATCAAACTCATTTCCATCTAATTCATGCAACATCGAAGATAAGTCTTTACTTGTATCTTTTATCTCATTTTCTATATCTTTCAAAGTTGTTTCATATTTCACAGAGATTTCTTGGATTTTATTTACTAAATTATTGATTATTCCATTTGGAAGTTTATATAGTTTGTCTTCTAATGGCTCTATCCATTTTAATTCAAGTAACTCATTCACTTGTGCAACACTAAGATTTTCAATTGTTTTTTTAGTTTTTATGTGAAGTTTTTCAGATTCTTCTTTTACTGTTCTTTTTAGTGTTTTTTCTTCTGATATTAAATCATCTACTTTTAATATTTTCATCTCATAGCTATCTTCATCAAACTTAGCTTTTTTCTTAATCTCTGCTCTAATTTCTTTAGCAACTTTTACAACTTCTGCATTTACAAAAGCATCTTTTGATTCTTTTACAGTATCTTCTTCTTTTTCATCTTCACTTAGTGATTCTAAAATCTCCTCGTATTGTGCTGTTATTTCTAAAAGTCTATCTTCTTTGGCTTTTAAAGCTTCAAGTTCATCTTTTAAATATGTTTTTTGAACTAAATCAAATGGCATAATATGACCTATCCATCCCTCTTGAACTTCAACATCTTTACCATTTTTCTTTTTTATTACCATATTTGCATCAACTTGTTTTGTTGCTTCAAAACCTTCTGTTTGGATAATCTCTAAATCAGTTTCAATAATATGCCAGTTGTTATCAAGTAGTTGATAAGCTTCATATTTATCTATTAATGGGATATTTTCAAGTCTTTTAAATATATCATTACCTAAAATTGTTTGTTCTTTTTGAATCTTAAGAGTTAGTAATTGCTCTAAAAGTTCAGTTTTTAGGAAACTATTAAAATCTTCAAATGATAAGTTGAAATTTCTAATAAATGTTTTTACATCGGTATTTTCCATAATAGTTTGTTTTATATCATTAGTTTTTAGATGTGTATATTCACTTTCAATATTATCAAATAATGCACTTTTTAGAGTTGGGAAACTTTTCCAATAAATATTTAATAAATCAATTTCAGATTTTGGAATACCCCCAAACATCGTTGCATATATATCAAAACTTTCATCAGCAACAGAGCTATCTACATATCTTGGAATATTTAGATTGTAATAATTTTCTCTAATTTCATCTCTACTTACAGCTCTTGAGTATTTATCAATATTTGTTCTATTTATTACTGTATCAGCTATTTTTTTAATATCACTAGCTCTTAATTTATTGTTTTTACCTACTTTTTCAAAACCTTTTGAAGCATCAACTATTAAAATATCAGTTCTAACTTCTCTTTTTTGTCTTAAAACAATGATAATTGTAGGAATACCTGTACCAAAGAAAATATTAGCAGGTAATCCAATAATGGCATCTATATGATTTTGTTCAATTAGATTTTTTCTAATTACCCCTTCTTCTCCACCTCTAAATAATACACCATGAGGTAATACAATAGTCATAATTCCATCAGGTTTTAAGTGGTATAAATCATGAAGTAAAAAGGCATAATCTGCTTTTGTTTTTGGTGCTAATCCAAATCTTGCATATCGTGGGTCTGATTCTTTGTTTTCACTATCCCATTTTTGAGAATATGGAGGATTTGAAACAATTGCATATGTATAAAGGGTTATATGTTCCTGTTGGGTCACTTTCATCAAAATACGGCCAATCTTCTTCTAAAGTATCTGCATTTCTTGTAACAATATTACTTGGGATAATTCCTCTCATAACTAAGTTCATTCTTGTTAAGTTGTAAGTGTTTTGCTTCAACTCTTGTGCGTAGTATCTGATATTATTTTCATCATCCATGTGTTTTGCAACACTTGCACCAATATTTATAAGTAGAGAACCCGAACCACTTGTAGGGTCGTAGATTTGGATTTCTTTTTTGTCTTTTAGGCTCTCAGCAATAATCTCAGACATTAAAACTGATACCTCATGAGGTGTATAAAATTCTCCTGCTTTTTTACCAGCAGTTGCTGCAAACATTGAAATTAGATATTCGTAAATAAACCCAAGTACATCATAGTCTTGTTTTGAGTTCATTGGAATATCTTTGATTAAATGAATAAGTGAGCTAATTGCTTTTGTTTGTGAAGCTGCATTTTCTCCAAGCTTACTAAGTCCTGTTTCTAAAGTAGTAAAAATACCATCAAATAGCTTTTTATGGTTATCATGGATTAACCTATTAAATGCTGACATTGCATCTCTTACATTTGAAACATCAAAATCTTTTCCTACTTTTATCCAAGTAGAAAATAAATTATCATAAGAGATAAAAAAGCCCAAATTTTCTTTAAAATACTCAACACTTTCACTATCTTCTTCAGATAAATTTGCTATATCTTCAGCTGTATAGCCCTCTTGTTTAGCAAATCTTTCAACTTTATCGCAAAGATATTTATAAAAGATGAAACCTAAAATATAATCTTTGTATTCATTGGCTTCAATCTTTGACCTCATTTGGTTTGCAGATTCCCAAATCTTTGCAGCTAGTTGTTGTTTGTTCATTTATCTTTTCCTGATGATTGCATGATTAGTTAGTGAATATATCACTTTTTAGTTTGACTGGTATTGTACCTAATAAATATTTGCATTTTTATTATTAATTTTAATGTTTAACTTAATATCTATTAGTTTAGATTAAATATTACTGATTGTTTATCAAAGAATTGAAGTTCATTATGATATATCAACTTAAATCATATTATTTAAAAATATACTTTATCCCTAGAGCAATATATTAAAAGAAAACTAGTTTCTAGGATAAGTATAGAAATAAATTATAATTAAACAGATAATTTTAAACAGTAGTTTAGTTTAGAGAATACAAAGTAGAGGTTGGGTTTAAACTTAGGCCACGATTTTTTATTTTTAATAAAAAATGTGGGAAGTCCATAAGGACTTTTAAATTGAAGCAAATCTATCTTTTAAAAATAAATCTTCAATCGAATTTTTACGTAAATTATTTCATCATTGTCTTGCAAAACTGCCAAACTTGCTAAACTTAAATTTTTAATAGATTTTTACTCATTAAACTAATTATATTTTCTATAAAAAGAATGATATTTGGAACGATTTATTCGCTCCAAATTCGCTCCAAAAATTTCTTGATTTTTCATATTATTGAAGAAAATAAAAATCAATAAAACCTATTTTTTCGGTATTATTTCGGAAATATACAGAAAACACGGGTCTTCATAATAGACTTTATTTATTAATAACATATATTCAAACACTTCAATTATTAATCTTTTGAGATTACTTATATTAAGTTATAAGTAGAGTAATTTAAAATATAAATTACAAAGCTGCCAAACTTGCAAAACTGTAGATTTAAAATAAAATTATAAAAATTTATTTTGTTGATTAAAAAATACTTATCAACAAATAACCAACAAAAATAAAAAAAGGTAGAAGCTAAAAAGCTCCTACCTTTTCGATTGTATAGTGCTTAAAGCCTATTCAGCTACAGCTACTTCTACAGGTGTACCTTCCCAGATACCATGTTTTGTACAGTAACCGTGAGCTACTAAGTTTAATTTTTTTCCAGTTGGAATAATTGTAAATGTAGTAGTATTATGAGCTTTGATGTTTCCTAATGTTCCTGGAACATAAGAAGCTTTAGCTAATTGAACATCACCATTATATAATGTTACAGACTCAATATAATGATCGAAATCATCTGGATGAGTGTATTCATTACCCATTTTTACAGTTACTTCAAATGGCTCACCTGCTTTTGCAGTTGCAGCACAGTGAATAAATGGACTGTGTCTATCAATTAAATCCTTTTTTGCTTCTCTCTCAACAGTATCAATATCAACATATTTGTTAATTTTTGGCATAGTATCTCCTAATTAAATTATTTTAAAAAAACATTATACAGTATTTTTTATAAAATAAATAAGATATTTCTTATCCTATATAGAAAATTTACCTAATTTCTTAATTTAGCGTGTATATTTTGCTCATCTTAGATATAATAAGATATGAATAAAGAAGAATATTTTATAAAACAGTTTTCAAGTAATAAGATCATAGGTGATGATGGTGCTGTTATAGATGGCTTTGTTTACTCGATGGATGCATTTTTTGAAAATGTCCATTTTAAAAGAGAGTGGATGAGTTTATCTCAAATTGCTTATAAATCAATGATTGTTAATATTTCAGATGCAATTGTAATGAATGCAAAACCTCTGTTTGCTCTTTTAAGTGTAGCAATTCCGAAATCATACACTGAAAAAGAATTAAAAGAGTTAGCGAAAGGTTTCAAAAAAGCTGCAGGTGAATTTGGAATAAAAATAATTGGTGGTGATACAATATCAAATGAAAAATTAGATATTTCAGTAACAATTATTTCAAAAACAATAAATCCAGTTTTTAGAAAAGGTATGAAAAAAGGAGAGCTTTTATGTTATACAGGAACTTTAGGTTTATGTAAAAGAGATTTAGAAAGACTTTTCAAAAATAAAGATATTTCAAAAAATTCAAAGTTTATAAAACCTGTTTTAAATGATGATTTTTTTTATGAAATTTCACCTTATGTCTCAAGTGCTATGGATATTTCAGATGGCTTATTTTTTGAATTAGAAAGATTATCAAAGGCTAATAAATTAGGTTTTAAATTTTTATATGATATTGATGAAGAGATTGGAACATCAGGAGAAGAATACGAAATTCTTTTCTCTTTTAATGAAAAAAATCTTGATAAAATAAAGAAAATTGCATTAAAGCATAAAGTGAAATTAAATATATTTGCAAAGGCTGTAAAAGGTAAATATACAACAGAGTGTAAAAATCATCATTTTTAATTAAAGAGCAAAAAGGCATATTGCTTTTTTATAGTTTTACTATTTTTATAAGTTATACTAAAAGGTAGTTGAAAAATTTTGGTTCTTTTATTTTAAAGGACTTAATTTAAAGGAAAATATTTGGAACAAGTACAAAGATATTTAAATCACTCAAAAATTGATGTGGTTTTTAAGCAAAACAAAGATGATTTCGTAGTTACAGAAATCCCACTTTATGAATTTTCAGGTGAAGGTGAACATCTTGTTTTAAAGATTAGAAAAAAAGATTTAGCTACTTGGGATGCTATTGAACTTTTAGCAAAATTTTTAAATTGTAGTTCAAGAGAGTTTGGATACGCAGGACTTAAAGACAAAAATGCAATGACAGTTCAATCTATTTCAGTCCATAGAAAATATGAAGAGCAATTAAAATCTTTTCAAAATGAAAATTTAAAGATCCTTGAAACAACTTATCATAATAATAAAATAAAAGTAGGGCATCTAAAAGGTAATAAATTTTTTATTAGACTTAAAAGAGTAGGTGCTATTGAAAAAAGAAAAATAGAAGAAGCATTAGGATTAATTGTCACTTATGGTATTCCTAATTATTTTGGTTTTCAAAGATTTGGAATTGAAGGTGATAATTATAAAAAAGGTAAAGATATAATTGATGGTAAGTTAAAAGAAAAAAGAAGAAACTTAAAACAAATGTATATTAATGCTTATCAAAGTTATTTATTTAATTCATGGCTCTCAAAAAGAATAGAAATATCTAAACTTATAGATGCTTTTGAGCCAAAAGAGATTTATCAAAGATTAAATTTGCCTTTGGATATTGTGAAGCAAATGAAAAAACAAAAACATCCATTTAAATTAATGACAGGTGATTTGCTTTCACATTATCCTTTTGGAAAAATCTTTACAATTGAAGATTTAGAAGAAGAAGCACAAAAATTTTATGACAGAGATAGAGTTCCAACTGGGCTTTTGAGTGGTAAAAGAGTTAAAAATTCTATTGACTTAGCTTACGAGATTGAAAAAGAGTTTGAAGAAAAAACAGGTGAGGATGGTGCAAGAAGATTTGCATGGATTTTCCCAGAAGATATTTCAAGTAATTATAAAGAAGAAAAGAACTGGATGGAATTACAATTTTACTTACCAAAAGGTTCATATGCTACTGAAGTAATTGCGGAAATAATTCATTAATAACTAAATAAAAAGCTAATATATTAAGTTAAAATAAGTTAAACTCTTCATATAAAATAGAGCCTAAAGGATTTATATGAAGTATGAAGAGTTAATTTCTCAATTATGTGAAGTAATAAAAGAATCAGAAAATAATGCTCAGCTAATATATGATAGTGCTGAAATCATTGATAGTATTAATACTAGTTTAGATATACCCCTACATAAAAAAGAAAAAATCCAAAATTCACTTTCCGATATATACGGTTTACTACAACATCAAGATTTACATAGACAAAAAATAGAAAGAGTTGTGAACTTTGTTTGTGAAAAAAACAATATAGATAAAAGTCAATACAATTTAGCACCTAGTGCAAAAAATATAGATGCAAATGATAGTGAAGAAACTCTTTCTGATGAAGAGTTAGAATTACTGATTAAGCAAATGCAATCTTAGAAAATAATGAATTTATCAAATAAAAGAAGAATTCTTCTTTTATTTTTTACAAGCTTCTCTTTTTACATTATTTAGATTCCCAAATATTCTTAGTGTATTCATTTCTACATCTTTAGATTTTTGGTTTAAACTAGAGTTTTTTTCTTTATTCGAATTTGCATTTACTAATTCTTGAAGGTTTTTATGGAATTCAATATTTAAGTTATCAATTTGATTCATTAATTCTTTATTGATCTTTTTTCCAGAATTTTTATGAGTTTCACACCATTTTTTTAAGCTAATATTTTTTTTAATTTCAAATGAGTTATATTCACCTAATTTTGAATATACAAGGTCTTTGGTATTTAATAAATCAACTTTTAATTGTGCAGTTTCATAAACAAGTTCAACGTCACAAACTTTATCTCTAGCATCTTCAATAAATGATGCTTTTGAAGCAGCACTTACAAGGGCATTTGACATATTAGCAATATTTGTAGCCATAATTGATATTTCGTCTGCAACTTGAGCATTTTTTTGTGTAGCTTGATCAAGTGTATTTATAGCATCATTTATTTGTACTATTCCTCTTTCTTGCTCTTTTGAAGCTCTTGCTACTTCATTTATTGTAACAATAGTATTCGAAATATTTTCATTTAATTCAGTATATCCATGAATCATATTATCTGATATATCTTTACCATCTTGAGCTTTTTTACTTGCTATTTCAACTATATTTTTTATCTCTTTTGCTGCTTGAGCACTTCTATTTGCTAAATTCCGAACTTCTTGTGCTACTACTGCAAATCCTCGTCCTGCTTCTCCAGCAGTTGCAGCTTCAACAGCTGCATTTAAAGAAAGAATATTTGTCTGAAATGCAATTTGATCAATAACTTCAATAGCAACATTAATAGAACTAACTTGTTTATTTATATCATCCATAGATTTAGCAGTTTGATTTGCTAAATTTTGGCCATTTTGAGCTGATGTAGTAACATTTTGAGCTAGCTGTGACATTCTATTGGTTGCTTGAGTATTTGCTTGTATTGTTGCTGTTATTTGTTCTAATGCTGCTGCTGTTTCTTCAAGAGATGCTGCTTGTTGATTTGATGATGCAGATAAGTTATTTGAAGCATTAGAAAGTGTATGGGTATTGTTATTTAAGGCTTCTCCTGTATTCATTACCATTGCTAAAATTTCAGATGTATTATTTCCAACAAGTTTAATTCCAGCTGTTAGTGAACCAAGATTTCCATAAATTCCATCATCTTGAATCTTATAATCATATTTTGATTCGGCATAATATCTTAGTGTTTCATTTATTTTATCAAGTGTTTCTTTTGTACTTAAAATCATTGAGTTTAATTTATTTTTCAAGTCTTCAACATGTGGATTTGAAGCTTTTGTATTAACTTTATAAACAAAGAATCCATTTCCTGTTTTTTCCAAAATATCACTTGCTTCTTCTATTACTTTTTCATCTTGTTTTAGTCCGGCTCTTACTTTATCCATATAAGCGTTAAATAAATTGGCAACTTCTCCTATTTCATCTTTTGATTGAACATTTAATGTAATATCAGTATCATTTGAATGAAGTAAGTTTTCAAATCCATCTTTTAATTCTCCAATAGGATTCGTAGCCTTTTTAACAATGAAAAAGATAAGACCAATTGTTAAAATTGCTAGAATTAAAGATATAATTGATATTTCAGTTACAAGTGATTTTATTTGTGAGTCTGATTCATCTAAAGAAAAAGTTAAATCCATTACTCCAATTACATCACCTTCACTTTGATTAGCATGGCACATCAAACAATCTGTTGTTGCAATCATAGGTTTAATCATTCTTAATGTATGACCATTTTGATTTTTTGATTGTATTAATAAAGGCTCTTTTGAATTGAAGGTATTTATTATTTGTTCATCTTCAGTAAATGGACTATCACTTGGATATAATTCCATTAAAGGTTTACTTTTTGCAACAGTTAGATTTGTAACACCTTTTATTTGTCTTGCATCTTCTTCTGCATTTGCAATTTGCACAGGATCTCCTGTATTCATTGCATTTCTAAGACTTTGAAACATAGCTGCATTTAGCATTTCTAAGTTTTCTTTTATTTTTGCTATAGAATTTTCTGTTACTTTTGTTGTTGTAAAAAATATTACAGTAATACTACTTAGTGACATTAATACAAACAAAGCAATAATAATCTTATTACTTATCTTTTTAGTTATTAATTCAAACATGAAGCAAGCCTTTTTGTTTAAGTGATTTTATTATATAATTAAATCTATTTATTAAATATTAATTAAATATTAAATTTTAAGATTTCATGAAATAAAGAGCAAAGAATGATAGTCGGGCTTATAGGTAAATTAATAAAGAAAGAACCAACATTATTAAATATAAATGTTAATGGAATTATTTATGAAGTTTTTGTTTCTCTTAATTGTAGTTCAAAAATTATTTCAGATGAAGTCAAATTAGAAATAACTCATATAATAAGAGAAGATTCTCAATCTTTATATGGATTTTTAGATTCAAATGAAAAAAAACTTTTTGATACAGTAATCAAAATAAATGGAGTAGGACCAAAAGTTGCACTTGCAATTTGTTCTACTTTTACACCAAATTCATTTGCACAAATTGTAAATGATAATGATGTAACAATGCTAAAAAGAGTTCCTGGGCTTGGTCCTAAAGGTGCTAGTAGAATACTAGTAGAACTTTCAGGATTCATAGTTGATACTCATGATGGTAGTGATAATGCAGCATTGTCTTCTTCTTTTGAAGCTGCTCTTGCTTTAGAATCATTAGGTTTCAAAAAAGATCTTGTTTCAAAAGTATTAAAAACATGTGTTAGTGGAAATACAAGTGATTTAGTAAAAGAAGCACTAAAAAAATTACAAAAATAAAAATATAATAGGTAAAAAGGAATTTAATGAAAATAGCTATAGTTTTTGGTGGAGTGAGTTTTGAACATGAAATTTCAATCGTAAGTTCAATTGCTATGAAAGATGTATTACATAATGAGTTAGTATATTTATTTTTAGATGCATCAAGGGATTTATATCATATTCCAACTGATACAATAAATTCAAAATTATTTAGTACAGGAAATTATAAAAAATTTGATAAAGTTTATTTTCAGAAAAAAGGTTTTTATAAAAAAGGTGGACTTTTTTCAAAAGATAAAGATATAGATTTTGATGTTGTATTGAATCTTTCTCATGGTGGTGACGGTGAAGATGGTATTTTATCATCTGTATTAGATTTTTATGATATTCCTTTTATTGCTCCAAGAACAGAAGCTTGTGTTGTAAGTTCTAATAAATTTTTAACTAAAGGTTATGCTTCAAGTGTAAAGGTTAATACTTTAGATTATAAATATTACACAAAAGGTGATATGGTTTGTGTTGATTCTTATCCTGTTATTTTAAAGCCAGTTAAACTAGGAAGTTCTATTGGAGTATCTATTGTCAAAACACAAGAAGAGTTAGAATATGCCCTTGATGTTGCTTATGAATTTGATAATGCAGTTATTATTGAGCCATTTATAAGTGGAGTAAAAGAGTATAATCTAGCGGGAACAAAAATAAATGGTGAATTTAGATTTTCTATTATTGAAGAGCCACAAAAAACTGAATTTTTAGATTTTGATAAAAAATATTTAGATTTTTCAAGAACATCAAAAGCTTTAGAAGTTGATTTAGGTGATAAACTAAATACTGAAATTAAAGATGCTTTTAAAAGAATATATAATACTTTATTTGAAGGTTCGATTATTAGATGTGATTTTTTTGTTGTTGATGATAAAGTTTATTTAAATGAAATTAACTCTATTCCTGGTTCTATGGCAAATTATTTATTTGAAGATTTTGCAAATTTATTTAATGATCTTGCTTCAAATTTACCAAATAAAAAACATATTCCAATAAATTATGAATATGTAAATAAAATCCAAGCTAGTAAGGGAAAATAAACCTTGGCAACAAAAAATTTAATTGTTGATGATAAAAGCTTTGATATTTCTTATGAAATAATAAATCCTACATGTACAAAAGATATAATTTTTTTACATGGTTGGGGGTCTAATAAAGATATTATGAAAAATGTATTTTCAACTTATTTAAAAGATTTTAGACATATTTATATAGATTTACCAGGATTTGGAAAGACAGAAAATAAATATGAATTAAAAACAAGTGATTATGCAAAAATTACTGATGCATTTTTAAAACTATTAAATTCATCAAAAGATGTTATTGCAGGTCATTCTTATGGTGGAAAAGTTGCAACACTTTTAAATCCAAGAAATTTAGTACTTTTAAGCACGGCTGGTATTTTAGAAGAAAAACCTATGGACGTAAAAGTAAAAATTGCACTTTCTAAGATTTTTAATAAATTAGGTTTTAGTAAAATAACGAAAGCATTTAGAAGTAAAGATGTGAATACAATGAGTGAAAATATGTATGCAACTTTTAAAAATGTTGTAAATGAAGATTTTTCATCTGTATTTTCAAATTTTTTAAATAATACTTTGATATTTTGGGGAAAGGAAGATACTGCAACTTCTTTAGAATCAGGTAAAAAAATTTCAACTTTAATAAAAAAATCAACATTTATATCATATGATGGTGATCATTACTTCTTTGTAAAAAATGTAAAAGATATCAGCGAGAGAATTGAAAATGGAATACATTAATATAATTACACACATAATTTTAATTATGAGTTTAGGTTGGTATTTAATTACTAATCTTCAATGGTACAATTATAAACTTGATAGAGTAATTTTAAAGCACCATAAATGGCAGTGGCATATAACTTATTTTCTCTCACCTATAGTACTTTTTTATATAATTCCAGAACCTTATTATGCCGCATACTTTTTTATTATATATATGACTAGTTTTGTATTATGGAATAAAAAGTTAGATAGAGCTCTTGTTCTTACTTCTAGGGTAAAAAGATTTTTAGCAATTTTATTATTTACAACTTTTGCTATGACAGCACTTTGCTTATCAAATCCTTCTTGTACTAATATGTTAGTATTTACTCCACTTATTTTGACTTATGGAATCTCTACTTTGTTAGAAAAGATATTTTTCATATCTTTTAAAAATAAAGGTAAACAAAGAGTTAAAAGTATTGTGGGGTTAAAAACTGTTGCAATTACTGCATCATATGGTAAAACATCTATAAAAAATTACTTGTATCATGTTTTAAAGAATAAATACAAAACTTATAAAACTCCAAGATCAGTTAATACAATTGCTGGAATTGTACTTGATGTAAATAGAGATATACCTTTAGATACTCAAATATATATAGCAGAAGCAGGAGCTAGAGTAAAAGGTGATATTGAAGAAATTACTATGTTTTTGGAACCACAAATTTGTATAATAGGTAGCGTTGGTCCTCAACATATTGAATATTTTAAAACTTTGGATAATATTATTCATACAAAAATGGAGCTTTTAAAATCACCTCGAATGAAAATGGGATTTGTTCATGAGTCAGTTCCTATTAAAGCATATCCTACAATTACAAAGTTTCCAAATAAGTTACACATCACAAAAAGTAATTTAGATGGTATTTGGTTTGATGTTGAAGTTGCTGGAGTAATAGAGCATTTTCATGCACCAATATTAGGAAGTTTTAATGCAATTAACTTAACAGCAGTTATTTTAGCGTCCCATTATTTAGGAATGACTATACATGAAATAAAAGTTGCTTTTGAATCTCTTCCTCAAGTAGAACATAGACTTCAAAAAATTGAAGCAGGTGGAAAGTTAATAATTGATGATTCATTTAATGGAAATTTGGAAGGGATGTTAGAAGCTGTTAATATATGCTCAAATCATAAAGGAAGAAGAGTAATCATAACACCAGGACTTGTTGAATCAACAGATGAAGCAAATATTCTTTTAGCAAAAGCAATAAATGAGAATTTTGATTTAGTTATATTAACAGGAAGTTTAAACACGCATTTGTTAAGTTCTAATATTGATAAAGAAAAAGTATATATATTAAAAGATAAATCTTTAATGGAAGCTACATTAGCACAAAAAACAAGAATTGGTGATTTGATTTTATTTGCAAATGATGCACCGAATTTTATATAAATTTTAGGAAAAAAAATATGGAACATTTATATGCACCTTGGCGATACTCATATGTTAGTGAAGAAAAGATAGAAGGTTGTGTTTTTTGTCATATTTCTAAAAACTTAGAAGATGAAAAAATGCAAGTTCTATTTTTTGATGAATATTGTTATGTTGTTATGAATAAGTTTCCATATAGTCCAGGTCATATGATGGTAATACCCCATTTTCATACTTCAAACATAGAAGATTTAGAAGATGATGTTTGGATGCAAATGAGTATTCGAGTAAGACAAGGTGTTAAACTTTTAAAAGAAATTATGCCTTGTGAAGGTGTGAATATTGGAATGAATCTAGGAAAAGCAGCAGGTGCTGGAATAGAACAACATGTTCACTATCATATGCTTCCAAGATGGCTTGGTGATACAAATTTTATTAGCACTATTGGTGGAACTAGAGTTTATCCTGCTTCATTTGATGAAATTCTAAATAAATTAAAAAGTAACGCTTCAAAATATTTCATATAAAATTTTACTTAAAATAGGACATTAATTGTGTTATTTAATAAAATATGGGTTATTATGCCTTTATGGAAAATATACAATTAGAAAATCAAAACATTTTTTTTGCAGGTCGAGGTGATAAAATTGACAAAAGTGAATTAGAAAAATATCTTCTTCAAAAAGGTTCAGTTTTAGTAAACTCTATAAATGAAGCTACAATCATAATTCAAGGTAAATTTACACCAATTCATTTAGAAGATAAAATTTACGAGCTATCAAAAAAACAAATTCAAATAATACAAATCGAAAGACTAGAAGAAGAATTCTCTTCAAATTTAGATATTGACTCAATTTTAATGGCAATTAAAATATCAAAAGATAACGACAGATTAATTAAACTTTTAAATAATAATTTTTTCTCTGATGATATTTTTGTTAAACTTTTAAAATTATATGATTTTAAAAATGATGATATTTATGATAGTGATGATAATCGAGATGTTTGTACAAAAATAGTAGAGAGATTTTGCTCACTAATTGAAACAAATCACAATATTCAATATGCTCCTATTGGGGTTTATTATACAGCCTTAGAAACATCCAATTCAAATCTTTTAGATGTTATTTATAATATGCCAAACTATATAATTTCAGCAAAAAATGCACAAGAAGATCAACCTTTAAGTTTAAAAGAAGTTGTTGCTCTAAATCCAAATAGTTCAAAAACAACACAATTGCAAATACTAAAAAATAATAAAATTAATGAGTTGAAATTTTTAGCTTTAAATGAGTCAATAAATCTAATGATTCAAAAAAAACTTTTTGAAAAAAATATAGAAGAGATAAGCCTATCTTTAATAAAAGCTAATAATTATGATAATTCATTTATAGATGGATTTTTAAATAATCAAAAACTAAAAAAAGAGTTCTTAAAAAAAGCAAATCTTAGCCTTGAGTTATTTGATAAACTATATAAAGATATAGATGATATAAATGCTATTTATTTAAGCTCAAATCTTAGTTTAGATGAAGGGATGATAAATAAACTTTTTGAAAAAGATATTGATAATGCAAATATAAATCTACTAAAAAATGCAAACTGTTCAAAAACAAAAATAGAGGAGTTTTTAAAACTTCAAGATAAGATTTATAATATTAGTATAGCTCATAATACAACTTTACCAACACAACTATATTTATATCTTTTTTCACTTGATGATTATGATGTAAATTTATCACTGGCTCAAAATATTTCAACTCCAAAAGAGGTATTAAAAAGTTTAGCAGCTTTAAATGATAGATATATAAATGAAACACTTTGTGCAAATATTAGTACACCAATAAATATACTTTTACAATATCAATATGATGGTGGTTTAAAAAATATTATTTCAAATAATGATAGTTTTAGAGAATTTACAAGAAAAATGGTAGGAATGTAAAATGAAATCAAGTAGTTTAAAAAAATCATTAATAGCAATGATAGATTCAAAAATCCCAGTTTTTGTATGGGGAAGTCCAGGTGTTGGAAAATCTTCAATTATTAGACAAATTGCAGATGACAAAGATATGGAATTTATAGATTTAAGATTATCTCTTCTTGATCCTACTGATTTAAGAGGAATACCATTTTTTGACGCAAGTAATAAAAGTGCAATTTGGGCAAAGCCAGAATTTTTGCCAGATACAAATAGTAAAGCTAATGGAATACTTTTTTTGGATGAGATAAACTCAGCACCTCCTACTGTTCAAGCAGCTGCATATCAGCTTATCTTAGATAGAAAAATTGGTGAATATATCCTTCCTATTAATTATGCAATTGTAGCTGCTGGTAATTATGAAAGCGATAGGGGAGTAACATATAGAATGCCAACACCTCTTGCAAATAGATTTGTTCATTTTGATTTTGAATTGAATCTTGATGAATGGAAATCTTGGGCATATGAAAATAAAATTGATAGAAGAATTATCTCATTTTTATCATATAAGCCACAAAATCTTTTTACCTTTGATGTTAAATCAAAAGAAAAATCATTTGCAACACCTAGGTCTTGGTCTTTTGTAAATAATATTTTAAATTCAGATTTACAAATTGATTTTTTAAAAGATGTAATAAGTGGAGCAGTTGGAAAGGAGAGTTCTGATGAGTTTATGAACTTTTGTAAAGTTATAGATAAGCTTCCAAATATAGAAGAAATTATAAATGCAAAGTCAAATGAAGTTCCAAGTAATAACTCTGTTTTATATGCATTATGTACGGGTATTGTATATGCTTTAAAAGAGAATTCAAGTGTTGAGTTTGTAACAAATATCTTAAACTATTCTTTATCTTTACCAGATGAGTTTTCAGTTATGTTAATACGAGATTTACAAAAAGAGGGTATTGATGTTGAAAGTTCAACTTCATGGAAATCTTGGGTAAATGCAAATAAATTTTTGATTGGTTAATGTGAAATGAATATTGAAGATTTAGAGTTAAAAATTTCAAGGGTAAAATCATCTTTGATAATAGACCAACCATATTTTGGCTCAATTGCTTCATATTTAAAACCTGTGTTAAATGAAGATATAAAAACTTTTAAATCAAAAACTAATAGCTTTGAATATAATGATACATATATAGACTCTTTATCAAATGAAGAGTTAGCTTTTGTACTTACAAACTCAGCTATGCATCAAGCTTTTAATCATCAAAATAGATTAGAAAACAGAATGCCATGGCTTTGGAGTTTAGCTACTGATTATGCAATAAACTCACTTCTTGTAAATAATGGTTTAGAAATACCAGATCATATAAACTATGATATGAGATTTGATGATATGAGTGCAGAAGCAATATATGCAACACTTGAAAATGAAATAGATGATGATAAACACACTCCTGAACAAATATCTCATATAAGTTTTGAAAATCAACAAGAGCAAGAAATAGATGACGAAGAATCATTAATAGATATGAATGAACAACTTATAAATAAAGCAAAACTTCAAGGGAATTTACCTTTGGGAATTGAAATATTTGTACCTAATTTATTCGAGGGAAAGATCTCTTGGGAAGATGAATTGTATCAAGTGATAGAACAAGCTGTAAAGTTTGATTATAGATTGTTTCCTGCTAATAAAAGATATTTAAGTTCTGGTATTGCACTTCCCTCTCTTAGTGGTTCAAAAGCAAAAGTAGTAATTGCAATAGATAGTTCCGGTTCAATCGAGGGAAGTTTACTCTCAAAATTTTTAACAGAAGTTGAATCTATTATGAATACTTTTACAAATTTTGAAATTGATTTACTAATTACAGATGCAAAAGTTCATGAGCATCATATATTATACGCAGGGGATGAGTTATCATATACTATAAAAGGTGGAGGTGGAACAAACTTTGAAAATACCTTTATTTATATAGATCAAAATATTGAAGATATAAATCTCTTATTGTATTTTACTGATGGCCTTGGAAAGTTTCCTCAAGATGAAGGAAATTTCGACACAGTTTGGGTATTAACTAAAGATGATGTTGATGTTCCTTTTGGAAGACTAATATATTTATAAAAAATTTATATATAAAAAAGAAGCACTTTTATTTATTCTTAATATAAACTTTAAAGACCATATAAAATAGCAATATCTTCCTTTATAAAAGGAAATAAAATTCTAAATTTTTTATATGAAAGCCCATAATACTTGACATTTAACTCCAATTAAGTTATAATCCGCGTCCACTAAATGTGGTTAGAGTGCATTTATGCGCATCTAACGAGTTCTTTAAAGGAAAAAAATGGAAAAGATTAGATTAAAGCTTAAAGCTTATGATCATAGAGTTTTAGACAGAAGTGTTGCTTCAATTGTTGAAGCCGTAAAAAGAACTGGTGCTGATTTAAGAGGTCCAATCCCTCTTCCTACAAAAATCAGAAGATATACAGTTATTAAAGGTCCTCACGTAAATAAGGATTCTAGAGAGCAATTTGAAATCAGAGTTCATTCAAGAATTATTGATATCATCGCTGCAACTCCAGATACTGTAGATTCGTTAATGAAACTTGACTTAGCTCCTGAAGTTGATGTTGAAGTTAGATCTATGGGTCAAGAATAAGAAGAAAGGGTAATACAAGATGGAATTTATAGTTCAAAAAATCGGTATGAGTAGAACAGTTTCTGTTCCAAGTACTCCTGTTACACTTTTAAAAGTTCTTGATACTAAAGTGTGTGAAGTGACTGACGGTGTAGCAATTGTATCGTATAGTAATGGTAAAAAATTTAACAAAGCTATCGAAGGTATACAAAAAAAATATAACTTATCTAAAGAGTTTAACAGATTTGCAACAATTACAGTAGCAAATGCTGAAGCTGGTGATTTAGATGTTTCTGGATTAAGTGAAGCGCAAATTTTAAAAACAACTTTTAAAACTAAAGGTAGAGGTTTCTCTGGTGCGGTTAAAAGATGGAATTTTGCAGGTGGTAGAGCATCTCACGGACACAGAATGGGTAGAAGAGTTGGTTCAATCGGTAACTGCGAATGGCCAGGTAGAGTTCAGCCAGGTAAGAAAATGCCAGGGCAATACGGAAATACAAATGTATCTGTTAAAAATGATGTAATTTCATTTGACGCTGAAACTGGAATTTTAGTTCTTAAAGGTTCAGTATCTGGTCCAAACGGAGCATTAGGAAAAGTAAAGGTTGCTAAATGAGCAAAGCAATAGTATTAAACGAAAAATTTGAAAATAATGGTGAAGTAGTTTTACCAGCTAGTTATGAAGAAATTAACAAACATAATTTATATTTATATGTTAAATCTTATTTAGCGGCATTAAGATCAAATACAGCAAGAGCGAAAACAAGAGCAGAAGTAAGCGGTGGTGGTAAAAAACCTAAAGCTCAAAAAGGTTCTGGTGGAGCTAGATGGGGTTCAAAAAGATCTCCTTTATTCGTTGGTGGGGGTCAAGCATTTGGACCTACTAAAAGAAACTATAATCAAAAAGTTAACAAAAAACAAAAAGCATTAGCATTAAAATATGCTATCAATGCTCAAGCAAACAACAGTACATTATTTGTTGTTGATTCAATTAAAATTGAATCTGGAAAAACTAAAGAGGCAGTTGCAGTTTTAACAAAATTAAACAAAAGAGATACATTAATCGTATGTGATACAATTGATGAAAAAACTTATTTAGCGTTTAGAAACATTAAAAACTGTTATATGGTTGAAAAGCAAGAAGTTAACGCTTATTTAATTGCTGCATACCACTCAGTACTTATTGAAAAATCAGTACTTGATGCATTAACAAAAGAGGCTTAAGATGGCAGATATTACAGATATTAAAGCAATATTATATACAGAAAAAACAATTGAGCTTCAAGAAAATGGTGTAATCGTTGTTCAAACTAGTCCAAGAATGACTAAAAACGGTTTAAAAGAAGTATTTAAAGAGTATTTTGGAGTAACACCTTCAAAAGTAAATTCTTTAAGACAAAATGGTAAAGTAAAAAGATTTAAAGGGAAAATCGGTAAAAGAGCTGATTTCAAAAAATTCTATGTAACATTACCTGAGGGCGCAGCAATTGCGAACCTTTCAGCTTAAGGAGATTATAAATGGCAATTAGAAAATTTAGACCAATAACTCCTGCAAGAAGATTTATGTCTGTTATGGATACTTCAGATATTACTTCTAAACCAACTGTTAAATCTTTACTTGTAAGAGTAAAAGCAAACGCTGGTAGAAATAATAACGGTAGAATTACATCAAGACACAAAGAAGCAGGTGCTAAGAAATTATATAGAATTATTGATTTCAAAAGAGATAAATTCGGTGTTGAAGGTACAATTTCAACTGTAGAATACGATCCGTACAGAAACTGTAGAATTTGTTTAGTTACTTACCTAGATGGAGATAAAAGATATATCTTACAACCTTCTGGATTAAAAGTTGGAGATAAAGTACAAGCTGCTGAATCTGGACTTGATATCTTACCTGGTAATGCTATGAGATTAATGAGTATCCCAGTTGGAACAATGGTTCATAATATTGAAATGAAACCAGGAAAAGGTGGACAAATCGCTAGATCTGCTGGTGGATATGCTCAAATTATGGGTAGAGAAGACAAGTATGTTATCATGAGATTACCATCTGGTGAAATGAGAAAAATTCTTGGTGTTTGTATAGCTACAATTGGTGTAGTTGGAAACGAAGATTTCTCTAACATGGTAGTTGGTAAAGCTGGTAGAAGTAGACACCTTGGTATTAGACCTCAAACTAGAGGTTCTGCAATGAACCCTATTGATCACCCACACGGTGGAGGGGAAGGTAAAACTAACTCTGGTAGACATCCGGTTACTCCATGGGGTATGCCAACTAAAGGTTATAAAACTAGAAAGAAAAAAGCTAGTGACAAACTAATCATTTCAAAAAGAAAGAAGTAAGGGTTTAAGATGGCAAGATCGATAAAAAAAGGTCCATTCGTAGACGCGCACCTATTAAAGAAAGTTATCAAAGCTAACGAAGCTAACGATAAAAAACCAATTAAAACTTGGTCAAGAAGATCTATGGTATTACCAGATATGATCGGATTAACTTTCAATGTGCACAATGGAAGAAATTTCGTTCCAGTTAATGTTACTGAGAACCACGTTGGATATAAATTAGGTGAGTTTGCACCAACTAGAACGTTTAAGGGCCATAAAGGTTCTGTTCAAAGAAAGGCATAAGAATGGCTAAAGCAATATTAAAATTTATTAGACTTTCTCCTACAAAAGCAAGATTAATTGCTAGAGAAGTTCAAGGAATGAATGCAGAGTATGCAATCGCATCTTTACAATTTACTCCAAATAAAGCTGCTGGAATTATTTCTAAAGTTATTGCATCTGCTGTAGCAAATGCAGGTTTAGATCCTGTTGATGCAGTTGTTGTATCAGCAAGAGTTGATAAAGGTCCAGTTCTTAAGAGATTTACTCCAAGAGCTAGAGGAAGTGCATCTCCAAAGCACAAACCAACTGCACATATTATGATTGAAGTAGCTGCTGCAACTAAAGGAGATAAGTAATGGGTCAAAAAGTTAATCCAATAGGTTTAAGATTAGGTATTAATAGAAACTGGGAATCAAGATGGTTTCCTAAATTTGAAACAATGCCAGCAAACGTTGCAGAAGATGACAAAATCAGAAAGTATGTTAAAAAAGAATTATACTATGCTGGAATTGCTCAAACTATCGTAGAAAGAACTGCAAAAAAAGTAAGAGTTACAGTTGTTGCTGCTAGACCTGGTATTATTATCGGTAAAAAAGGTGCAGATGTTGAAAAACTTAAAAATGCACTTTCAAAATTAGTTGGTAAAGAAATCGCTGTAAATATTAAAGAAGAGAGAAAACCTCAAACTTCTGCTCAGCTATCTGCTGAAAATGTTGCTCAACAATTAGAAAGAAGAGTTGCGTTCAGAAGAGCTATGAAAAGAGTTATGCAAAACGCTTTAAAAGGTGGAGCAAAAGGTATTAAAGTATCTGTTTCTGGAAGACTTGGTGGAGCTGAAATGGCTAGAACTGAGTGGTATTTAGAAGGAAGAGTTCCTTTACATACTTTAAGAGCAAGAATTGATTATGGTTTTGCTGAAGCTCATACAACTTATGGTTGTGTAGGTATCAAAGTTTGGATTTTCAAAGGTGAAGTATTAGCTAAAGGTATCCCAACTGAAAAAGCTGAAGACACTTCTTCTAAACCTAAAAGAAGACCAACTAAGAAAAGAGGTAAATAATTATGTTAATGCCTAAAAGAACTAAGTTCAGAAAGATGATGAAAGGCCGAAATAGAGGTATGGCTCATAGAGGAAACTCTTTAGCATACGGAGATATCGGTATCAAAGCTGTTGAACACGGAAGAATAGATTCAAGACAAATTGAAGCGTCAAGAATTGCAATGACAAGAAAAGTAAAAAGACAAGCGAAAGTTTGGATTATGGTATTCCCTGATAAACCACTTACTGCAAAACCATTAGAAACAAGAATGGGTAAAGGTAAAGGTTCTGTTGATAAATGGGTTATGAACATTAAGCCAGGAAGAATTTGTTTTGAGATGGCTGGAGTATCTGACGAATTAGCTAGAGAAGCTTTAACGTTAGCAATGCACAAGCTACCATTTAAAACTAAAATTGTAACAAGAGATAGCGAAAATGAACTATACTGATTTAAAAGACAAAAACTTGAGTGAACTTCAAGTATTATTAAAAGAGAAAAAGGTGCTTCTTTTTGAATTAAAAGCTAAGCTAAAAACTATGCAGTTGACAAACACATCTGAATTAAGAGTTGCTAAAAAAGACATCGCTAAAATTCAAACAGCTATGACTGCTGCAAAAGCTAACTAAGGATCTAAGTATGACACATAAAAGAGAGATTCAAGGTATAGTGGTAAAAAATTCTGGAGATAAAACTGCTTCTGTATTAGTTACAAGATCAGTATTACATCCTAAATATCACAAAACTGTAAAAAGATTTAAGAAATATTTAGTTCATGATGAAAAAAATGAATTAAATGTTGGTGATAGTGTTATCGCTGTTGAGTGTAGACCATTGTCAAAAACTAAATCTTTTAGATTAAAGACAATTGTAGCTACAGGAGTTAAATAATGATTCAAAGTTTTACAAGATTAAATGTAGCTGACAACACAGGTGCAAAAGAGATTATGTGTATCAAAGTTTTAGGTGGTTCTAAAAGAAGATACGCAACTGTTGGTGACGTTATTGTTGCTTCAGTTAAAAAAGCTCTTCCAACTGGAAAGATCAAAAAAGGTCAAGTTGTTAAAGCTGTTGTTGTTAGAACTCATAAAGAAGTTCAAAGAGAAAATGGTTCATTAATTAGATTTGATGATAATGCAGCGGTTATTCTTGATGCAAAAAGAGAACCAGTTGGAACAAGAATCTTTGGACCAGTAGCTAGAGAAGTTAGATATTCAGGTTTCATGAAAATCGTTTCACTTGCACCGGAGGTACTATAATATGGCAATTAAATTAAAAATCAAAAAAGGTGATACTGTAAAAATTATCGCTGGAGATGACAAAGGTAAAACTGGTGAAGTTTTAAGAGTATTACCTTCAAAAAATAAAGTAATCGTAAAAGATTGTAAAGTTGCTAAAAAAACTGTTAAACCTGATCAGGAAAAAAATCCTGAAGGTGGATTCGTTAACAAAGAAATGCCAATTGACATTTCAAATGTAGCAAAAGTAGAGGGTAACTAATATGGCATCTAGATTATTTGAAAAATATAAATCAGAAATCAAACCAGTTTTAGAATCAGAATTTGTAAAAAACAAAACTTTAACTGCAAAGTTAGAAAAAGTAGTTATTTCTGTTGGTGCTGGTGAAGCGATGAAAGATTCTAAATTAATCCAAAATATTGAAGATACAATTTCTTTAATTGCTGGTCAAAGAGCAGTAAAAGTTATTGCTAAAAAATCAGTAGCTGGATTTAAAGTTAGAGAAGGTATGCCAGTTGGTGTTAAAGTTACTTTAAGAGGTGAGCAAATGTATAACTTCTTAGACAAACTTTGTAACGTTGCATTACCAAGAGTAAAAGACTTTAGAGGTCTTAATAAAAATGGTTTTGATGGTAGAGGAAACTTCAACTTTGGTTTAGATGAGCAATTAATGTTCCCAGAAGTTGTATATGATAATATTATTAAAACACATGGTATGAACATTTCAATAACTACTAGTTCAACTAACGATGCTGAATCTTTCAGATTATTAGAATTAGTAGGTATTCCATTTACTAAAGGGAGAGCGTAATGGCAAAGAAATCTATGATCGCTAAACAACAAAGAACACCTAAGTTTGCTGTAAGAGCATACACAAGATGTTCAGTTTGTGGAAGACCTCACTCTGTTTATAGAGATTTTGGTTTATGTAGAGTTTGTTTAAGAAAAATGGCTAACGAAGGTTTATTACCTGGTGTTAGAAAAGCTAGTTGGTAGGAGAATTTAAGCTATGATGAATGATATAATCGCAGATGCTTTAACAAGAATTAGAAATGCTGCAATGAGAAAATTAGAAGTTGCAACATTATTACACTCAAATACTGTAGTAGGTGTTTTAAACGTTTTATTACAAAAAGAGTATATTACTGGATTCAAAGTTATTGATGGACAAAACAATAAGAAGACAATTCAAGTTGAATTGAAATATGATGATAATGAGAAATCAGTAATCAACGAAATTAAAAGAGTTTCTAAGCCAGGAAGAAGAGTTTATAAAAATGCTTCTGAAATTAAAAGCTTTAAAAATGGATACGGTACAATTATCGTTTCAACTAACAAAGGTGTACTTGCTAATGATGAAGCACATGCAGCTAATGTTGGTGGCGAATTACTTTGTACGGTATGGTAGGAGAGTTTAATGTCTAGAATTGGAAAAAAACCTATCGCAATCCCTTCAGGGATTGAAGTATCAGTTTCTGGTACAGTAATTAGTGTAAAAAAAGGTAACAAAGTATCTACTGTTGAAACACATGGTAGAGTAAATATTGAAGTTGCTGATGGAAATGTTGTTTTAACTAGAGTTGGTGAAGATAAAGAATCTTCAGCATTCTGGGGAACTTACAGAGCTTTAACAAGCAATGCAATTGATGGATTAAATTCAGGTTTTACTAAATCTTTAGAAATCAATGGTGTTGGTTATAGAGCTGCTGTAAAAGGTGAAGTTTTAGAACTACAATTAGGTTATTCTCACCCTATTAACTATGAAATCCCAGCTGGATTAGAAGTTACTGTTGAAAAAAACATAATTAACGTTAAAGGTGCTGACAAACAACAAGTTGGTCAAGCTGCTGCAATTATTAGAGGCTTTAGAAAACCAGAACCTTACAAAGGTAAAGGTGTTAAATATACTGATGAGAAAATCATCAGAAAAGCCGGAAAAACTTCTAAGAAGTAAGGTGTAACTATGAGTAGAATAAAAGACTTAGCTAAAAAAAATGCTTTAAGAATAAAAAGAAAAAAAAGAGTTAGAGGATCAATTTTTGGTACAGCTGAAAAGCCAAGAGTATCAATTTTTAAATCTAATAAATATGTTAGTGCACAAGCTATTAATGATGTTGAAGGTGTAACTTTAGCAGCTGTTAGCTCTCAAGCTATGGGTTTAAGCATTAATAAAGTAAACGCAGTAAAAGTAGCAGCACAACTTGCTGAAAATTTAAAAGCTGCTGGAATTGAAACAGTAGTTTATGACAGAAACGGTTATCTTTACCATGGTGTAGTTGCAGCTTTTGCAGATGCATTAAGAGATAACGGTATCAAATTATAAGGGTTAATGATGGCAGCAGTTAATAGAGAAGATTTTCAAGAAGCAATCGTTAAAATCGGAAGAGTAACAAAAGTTGTAAAGGGTGGTAGAAGATTCAGATTTACAGCTTTAGTTGTTGTTGGTGATAAAAACGGTACAGTAGGTTTCGGAACAGGAAAAGCAAAAGAAGTTCCTGATGCAATTAAAAAAGCATTAGATGACGCTTTCAAAAGCTTAGTAACTGTTTCTATTAAAGGAACTACAATCGCACATGACATTGAACATAAATATAATGCAAGTAGAATATTATTAAAACCAGCATCTGAGGGTACTGGGCTTATCGCTGGTGGAGCTGCAAGACCTGTTCTTGAGCTTTCAGGGGTAACTGATATTATTGCAAAATCTTTAGGTTCTAATAATCCAAACAACCTTGTACAAGCTACTGTTGAAGCATTAGCTAGAATTAAAGGATAGAGAATATGGAATTAAATAACTTACAACCAGCAGCTGGAAGTACTAAAAATACTAAAAGAATTGGTAGAGGTCAAGGAAGCGGTACTGGTAAAACAGCAGGAAAAGGTAACAAAGGTCAAAAAGCTAGATCTGGTTATAAAATGAAAAGAGGATTCGAAGGTGGTCAACAACCACTTTACAAAAGACTTCCTAAAGTTGGATTCTTTTCAAGAGTAGCTAAACCTTATTCAATCAATGTTGATAAAGTATCTCAAATTGCAACTCTTGATGAAATTACATTAGATTCAATTAAATCTGTGTATAAATTATCAAAATCAGTTGAAAAAGTTAAATTAATTGGATCAACTGCAAAAGATTTAGTAGCTAAGATTAAAGACGAAAACGTTACAACTACTGGAAAATAATTATGAGTAAAGATCTAATAAATAAGATTCTTATTACATTAGGCTTTATTTTTCTTTACAGATTACTGGCATACGTGCCAGTACCTGGAGTTAATATAGACGTAGTTAAAGAATTTTTCGACTCTAATGCTAACAATGCACTAGGTCTTGTTAATATGTTTAGTGGAAATGCAGTTGAAAGATTGTCTATTATTTCACTAGGAATTATGCCTTACATTACTGCTTCTATTATTATGGAACTACTTGCAGCAACTTTCCCAGCACTTGGTAAAATGAAAAAAGAAAGAGATGGTATGCAAAAATACATGCAAATCATTAGATACACTACAATTGTTATTACATTAATTCAATCTATTGGTGTTTCTGTTGGTCTTAATTCATTAACAGGTCAAAGTGGTCAGGGTGCTATTTCAATCGATATGAATACATTTATTGCCGTTTCTGCAATTTCAATGTTAACAGGTACCATGCTTTTAATGTGGATTGGTGAACAAATCACACAAAAAGGTATTGGAAATGGTATTTCATTAATTATTTTCGCTGGAATTGTATCTGCAATCCCAAGCGCAATTGGTGGAACTATTGATTTAGTTAATAATGGACAAATGAATTTCTTAACTGTAATTGCTATTTTAGTAATTATTATGGCAACAGTTGGAGCTATTATTTATGTTGAATTAGGTGAAAGAAGAGTTCCTGTTTCATATTCTAGAAAAGTAATGATGCAAAATCAAAACAAAAGAATTATGAATTATATTCCAATTAAAGTAAATTTAAGTGGAGTTATTCCAGCAATTTTTGCAAGTGCTATTTTGATGTTTCCTGCAACTGTGTTACAAGGTAGTCAAAATAAATATTTAGTAATGATTGCGGATTATTTAAGTCCTCATTCTTATACTTTTAATTTATTTATGTTTTTATTTGTAGTTTTCTTTGCATTCTTCTATGCATCAATTACATTTAATGCAAAAGATATTTCAGAAAATTTAAAGAAACAAGGTGGTTTTATTCCTGGTGTTAGACCAGGAGCAAGTACAGCTGAGTTTTTAAATGAAGTAGCAAGTAGATTAACATTCTGGGGTGCTATATACATGGGATTAATTTCAACTTTACCTTGGCTTATTGTAAAAGCTATGGGTGTACCTTTTTATTTTGGAGGAGTTGCTGTACTGATCGTTGTACAAGTTGCTATTGATACTATGAGAAAAATAGAAGCTCAACAGTATACAAACAAATATCAAACTCTTAGTGCGGTTGGATTATAAAAATGGCTATCCCATTAAGAAAACCAAATGAGATAGATAAACTTCGAATTGCAAATATTGCAGTTGCAAAAACATTAAACTATTTAAAAAATTCAGTAAAAGCTGGAATGACTTTAAAACAAGTTGATGAAATGGGGGAAAAGTTCTTAAGAAACTTAGGAGCTAGACCCTCATTTAAGGGACTTTACGGTTTCCCTGCTGCTATTTGTACTTCATTAAATGAAGTTATCATCCATGGAATTCCTACTGATGTTGTTTTGAAAGAAGGTGACATCTTAGGTATTGATATTGGCTCTGAAATTGATGGATGGTATGGTGATTCTGCAATTACTATGCCTATAGGAAAAATTTCAAAAGAAGATGAAGCTTTAATTGCTTGTGCAAAAGATTCTTTATATTATGCAATTGATGTAATTAAAGAAGGTATGAGATTTAAAGAATTATCTAAACTTAT
Organism: Arcobacter sp. s6; assembly: GCF_040884245.1. Classification (NCBI taxonomy): domain Bacteria; kingdom Pseudomonadati; phylum Campylobacterota; class Epsilonproteobacteria; order Campylobacterales; family Arcobacteraceae; genus Arcobacter; species Arcobacter sp. s6. The sequence goes on from NZ_JBEVTN010000016.1 coordinate 72,629, forward strand.
TGAAGATTTTATAACATCACGAGGCTATCAACCACTAGTTAGATTTTGTGGACATGGTATCGGTAAAAAACCACATGAAGAACCAGAAATTCCAAATTATTTAGAAAATGGAAATGCAAAATCTGGTCCAAAAATCAAAAATGGAATGGTATTTTGTATAGAACCTATGATTTGTCAAAAAGATAGAAATCCTGTCATTTTAGAAAATGGTTGGGATGTTGTATCAGGTGATGGATTAAGAGGAAGTCATTATGAACACACTGTTGCTGTAATTAATGGAACAGCTGTTATTTTAAGTAATTCGGAAAACTAAGGGAGAAAAAAGTGGCTAAAGATGATGTAATTGTAATTGATGGTAAAGTAATTGAAGCTTTACCTAATGCTATGTTTAGAGTTGAATTAGATAATGGACATGTTGTATTATGTCATATCTCAGGAAAAATGAGAATGCACTATATTAAGATCTTACCTAATGATACTGTAAAAGTAGAGATTACACCTTATTCGCTAGATAAAGGTAGAATCACACATAGATATAAATAATCTTATTTTATATCTATTTTAAATAAGGAATTTAATTCCTTATTTATATCTTTCTTAAATAAAAATCCAAGACTCTTTGTTAAGTTTTAAATCTTCATAAAAATATAAAAAACTATGAAGCCAAAACTAATAATATTTCGCACACTTTAAAAAAGTTATACTATCAATATTTAGCTCCATAGTTTTTTATATTAATTTTAATTAATTCTATTTTTAGTTATATCAATCTCTTTTTGAATAATTTCTTTTTGTTCTAGCATCAATTCTAAATGTTTTTTCATTATTTCTCTATCTTTATATGATTCAATTATAAATTCATAAAGTTTAGGTCTATTTTTCTTCCAATTATGCAAAGTAGTTTTATTTACATCTAAATCGTATTCTAGTTTTCTTAAACTAGGGGCTGTCATTTTAATTCCTATTCTTAATTATTTGTTATTTTATAAAATAATGGAACAAATGTCAAGTATTATTTCATTTTTGTTCATATTATTGGAACAAATAATTGTAAAAGAAACATTTATGTACAATTTCATATGACAAAAACAGTTAAAAATCAAATATTGAAAAATTTACACAATCTAAAATCTTTTGGTTATGAATATCATGAATCATTAGATTTTTTTTCAACAGAAGTAAGAAATTTTAAATTACCTAATAATTTAAATGAATTAAAAAACAGTGTTGAACATTGTTATTTATGTGAACATTCAAAAAGCAGAAAGAATGTTTTATTTGCTTATGGGAATCCTTCTTCTGATATTATGTTTATTAGTGATGAACCAAGTAACAGTGAAGATGAGATGGGTATTTTTTATGCAGGTAAATCGGGTGAGTTACTGAGTAAAATGATTGAAAATGTGTTAAATATAAAAAAAGAAGATGTTTATTTAACTACTTTGGTAAAATGTAAAAGTTCAAATGGTTTAAATAATTCAAATATTGATACTTGCAATGATTACTTGTTAAAACAAATTGAGTTAGTAAGTCCAAAATTGATTGTGACATTAGGAGAAAAAGCATATTCTTATTTATTAAAAAATAGTTCTGATTTTGCACAAGTTAGAGGAAAAGAATTAAGCTTTAATGGTATTTCATTAATTGCTACATTTTCACCAAGTTTTTTATTAAGAAATCCATCTTCAAAAAAAGATGCATATTATGATATGCTAAAAATTAAAAATTACATGGAGAATATAAATTGAGACAAATAATTACTTTATTAATATTAGTTTTTGTGTTTTTTGGTTGTACTCAAAAACAAACAGTTCCTTTGAAACTTCCTCAAAGCCAAAACAAAGAGAAAGTTTCAGAAATTAAAATAAAACAAGAAAAACCAATTGTCGAATCCACACCTGTTATTGAGGGATTAAAACCTATTGATATAAAAGTTAGTGAGGGAACTCTTGCTGATAATATCGCAGTACCTAGCGAAGATAAAATTCCTGATGGGGAAATAATTTCAGAGATCCAAGTTGATTTGGCAAAAGTAAAAATTAAAGTTGCTTTTATTTATCCGTCTTCTTTAGTTGAAAAATATGCAAAAACTTCTTTAAATACTATTTCTGGATATTTATCTTATCAAAAAGCTGATTATGATTTATCTATCATTGATTCTACTAATGAAAGTTATGACAATATTAATTTAGCATTTGCAAAAGCAAAACAAAATGGTGTTACAAAAATTATAGGTTTATTTACTCCAAGTGCAGTTTCTTCACTTGATAAAATTGTTACAGGTGATGTAAAAGTTTATCTTCCTTTAATTGAAAAAAAGGATTCATTAACAAATAATGAAAATCTGATTTTTGGTTCGATTTCTTATGATCAACAAGTTAAAAAATTAATTTCATACTCAAATACAAATAATGCAATGTTTTATCAAGACACTTATATTGGAAATAAATTAAAAAGAGCTTATGATGCATCAGTATATGATACAAGAGTTAGAAAAGAAATTAGTAAAACAGAAACAAATTTTAAATATATAGTAAATGATTATAAATTAAATAATTCAACTTTATTTTTAAATACAGATTTAGTTAAATCATCATTAATTTTATCTCAATTAAGAGCATATGATATATCTCCAAAGGCTATATTATCAACGCAAGTAAGTTATGATCCAATGTTAATGTTATTAACTCAAACACAAGATAGAGAGAATTTAGTAATTGCGAATTCAATTGATAGTGTTAATAATGAATTAAGAGATGAAATTACTACTTTTGGTGGAAATATTGTTTATGAATGGGTTGATTATTCTACTTTAGTTGGAATTAATTATTTATATTATGGTAATAACTCAAATTTAGTGCAAACAAAGATAATTGATAATGAAGCTGTATATAACCCAAAATTATTTAAAAGCACAGATGTAGGCTTTTTAGAAATTAAGTAAAATTTAGATAAAATCGCGAATATTTATGTGAATGGAGATTAGAATTTGAGAACACATTATTGTACAGATGTAACTGAAGCAAAAATTGGTGAAACTGTAACTGTTGCTGGTTGGGTAAACAGTAGACGTGACCACGGTGGAATTATATTTATAGATTTAAGAGATAAAAGTGGATTAGTTCAATTAGTAGCAGATCCAAGTGATAGTAAAGATGCTTTAGCAATTGCTGAAACTGTAAGAGATGAATATGTTTTAATAGCAACTGGACTTGTAAGAGCAAGAGGTGAAGGACTTGAAAATCCAAATCTAAAAACTGGAAAGATTGAAATTGTTTTAAATAATTTAGTTATTGAAAATAAATCTAAGCCAATGCCTTTTGATATTAATGATGAAAAAGTTAATGATGAAATTAAATTAAGAAATAGATTTTTAGAACTTAGATCAACAAAATCATTTAATATTTTTCAATTAAGATCTAAAGCTGCTATTCAAGTTAGAAATACTTTAGATGAATTAGGTTTCTTAGATGTTGAAACTCCTATTTTAACAAAATCAACTCCTGAAGGGGCTAGGGATTATTTAGTTCCATCAAGAGTTCATCCTGGTGAATTTTACGCACTTCCTCAATCTCCACAATTATTTAAGCAACTTTTAATGGTTGCTGGATTTGATAAATATTTTCAAATTGCAAAGTGTTTTAGAGATGAAGATTTAAGAGCTGATAGACAACCTGAATTTACTCAAATAGATGTTGAGATGTCATTTTGTACTCAAGATGATGTTATTGCAGTTGCTGAGAGACTTATCTATGATGTATTTACAAAATGTGGTAAAGATGTTCCTAAAACTTTTAGAAGAATGAAATATTCTGAAGCTATGGAAAAATATGGAAGTGATAAACCTGATTTAAGAATTGATATGCCACTTGTTGATGTTATTGATATTTTTGCTAACTCTACTAATGAAATTTTTGCTGATATTGCAAAAGATAAAAAGAACAATAGAATCAAAGCTTTAAAATGTAAAAATGGAGACAATATCTTCTCTAAGAGACAAATGAAAGGTTTTGAAGATTACGTTAGAAAATTTGGAGCTAAAGGTTTGGGTTACTTCCAAATGAAAGAAGATGGATTAAAAGGTCCATTAACTAAATTCTTCTCAGAAGCTGATTTAGAAGAGATAGTAAAAGCAACTGAACTTGAAGTTGGTGATGTTGTATTCTTTGGAGCAGGAGCTAAGAAAGTAGTTTGGGATTATATGGGAAGATTTAGATTATTCCTAGCAAATGAAATGAATATTGTTCCAGCTGATGCTTTAGAATTCTTATGGGTTGTAGATTTCCCAATGTTTGAAGTTGAAGATGGAAGAACAAAAGCACTTCATCATCCATTTACTATGCCTAAATCACTTGATAATGTTGAAGACTTAGAAGAAATCGAATCAATTGCTTACGATATTGTTTTAAATGGTACTGAGCTTGGTGGAGGAAGTATAAGAATTCACAAAGAAGAAATTCAATCAAAAGTATTTAAACTTATGGGAATTTCGGATGAGGAAGCAAGAGAGAAATTTGGTTTCTTACTTGATGCACTTCAATATGGAGCTCCATCTCATGGTGGATTTGCAATGGGACTTGATAGAATGATTATGTTACTTGCAGGAACTGATTCAATCAGAGATGTAATAGCATTTCCTAAAACTCAAAAAGCTCAATGTTTATTAACCCAAGCTCCATCAAGTGTAGATGAAGATCAATTAAAAGAGTTAAGTATCAGATTAAGAAAAACTGTTACTGATATTTAATATAAATTTATAACAGGAGAGAGACATGATGAAAATTCTTTTTTTAATACTCTCTCCTTTGTTTCTTTTTGCAAAAATGCAAATTGTTACTTATTTTCCCCTTGAAACTCATATTATTAAGAAAATAGCAGAAAAAGAAATTGTGCCAAGAGAAATTACAAATAGATATTTGTCAGAATTTAGAAAACTACCATCATCTGAAGTTTCAAGACTTTCTAACTCAAAAATATATTTTCATTTTGGTTTAGATGTTGAAAAAGAGTATGAAAATACTTTAAAAGAAAGAAATCCAAATTTAATTGTAATTGATATGTCTAAAGGTGTAGATAAATTAAATACTAATACTTATATTTGGATAGATCCCTTTGCTATGAGAATAGTTGCAAAAAATATTTATGAAGCTTTTGTAGAAATTGATAAAAAGAAAAAAGATTTTTATAAAGAAAATTATGAAAATTTTTTAGATGAAATTGATGATACTTTTTTAAAAGTAAAACAAAAAATGAGTGGAAGTGATGTAACTACTATCTATGCTTTTGATGATTATTGGGATAATTTTGCAAATAGATTTAGACTTAATATAATTAAAAAAGAAAAAAAATATTTAAATATTGCTGATATCTCTAGCACTCTTGAATTTACACAAAATAGAAATATTAAAAAATTATTATTTTATAGAGGAATGGATTATAACATTGCACTTTCACTTTCAAGTAATTTAAATGTTGAAATCATAGAAGACGATATTTTTGGTGATCAATGGCAATTCAATCTTCTAAACCTCTCTCAAAACTTATTCAAATAGTTATAAGTATATAATTATTTTTCTAAAAATGGATACTTAGTATACATTTGTATCTCCTAAAAACACTTAAGTGTATATATAATTAAATCATATTATAAAGAATAAAGTGTGGAAAATATAATGATAAATGAAATTGTAAATTATAAAGGTATAAGTATAAAAAAAGAGTTATATCCATTAATTAAACATATAGAAGATGTAGATAAATATAAAGATGAATTAGGACAATTAAGTACTTCTTGGGATATGTTTGCATTACTTGGACAATTAGGTGATATTAATATTGATATTGGTAAAACAAAAGAAAATTTTTTAAATCTGACTTCTACTTTATTAAACCACCTAAGTGAACAAGAAGTAAAAAAAGTTACTCAAGAGATGAAATTTAAAGCACAAGTTGCTATTGATGTACTTATTAGAAACTTATTTGAAAGAACAGCTGATGTTGGTTTTTTAGCAACCGATGATGATATTAGAAATTTTATGCAAAATTATGTTTCAAAATACAATGAAAATAGTGTTTTTTTGCGAAACAATATTCAAAAAAGATTTAAGGAATATGTGGCTAAATATTCTGTTTATTTTGACATAGTTTTATTAGATAATCATGGAAAAGTATTAGTTCGATTAAATGATGATATTAAAACAGAAAAAACAGATTTGTCTTTTGTAAATAAGATTTTAAATTCTGATGAGGATTACATTGAAACATACGGTTTTCATGATTTTATTCCTCAATATAAAAAATCTTTAGTTTATTCATCTAAAATTAGAAAAACCAATATGCAAAATTCAGATAGCCTTGGAATTTTGTGTTTATGCTTTAGATTTACCGATGAAATGAATGGAATTTTTAATAATCTGATTGATACAAAAAATAAAGAGTGCATTACAATTTTAGATGAAGATGGAATTGTAATAGCAAGTAGTGATAAAGATCATATAAAATTAGGAGCAAAACTTCCTATAGTGTTAAATGAAGAGTTTAAACTTATTTCATTCGCAGGAAGAGATTATATAGCGAAAACTTGTGAAACAAATGGTTATCAAGGGTTTAATGGTCTTAAATGGTATGGACATATTATGATTCCTTTAGAATATGCATTTTTAAGTAATGAATTAAATACTTTAGATATTAATGAATCTATTATCAATGCAATGATGGAAAATGAACAACATTTCTCAAAAGAATTAAGAGATGTATTTTATAAAAGTCAAACTATTCAAGATAATTTAACTAGAGTTATTTGGAATGGAAATATTGCTCAAAGTAAATTAAATTCTGTGAATAGAGAGTTCTCAAAATCACTATTAAATGAAATAGGTATTACAGGTAAAAAAGCAAACTCATCTTTAGAAAACCTAAACCAAACAATCATAACTTCTATTGTAAAAGATAGTGAATTCTTATCTTCTTTAGCTATTGATATAATGGATAGAAACTTATATGAAAGAGCAAATGATTGTAGATGGTGGGCATTAAATTCATATTTTAGAGAAGCATTTGATGATTATTCAACCTTAGATGATAAAAAAGATGAAATAAGTGAAATTTTAAAATATATAAATGATTTATATACTGTTTATACAAATTTAATAGTTTTTGATAAAGATGGAAAAGTAATAGCAGTTTCAAATCGTAATGAACAGTTTTCACTAGGAAGAATTTTAACACAAGATTGGGTTTCAAAAACTTTAATGTTAAGAGATACTTCAAAATATTGTGTTTCAAAATTTGAAAAAACAAATCTATATGATAATGAATCAACATACATTTATTCAAGTGCAATCAGATCATTTAAAAATGAAGCAATAACAACAGGTGGAATAGCAATAGTATTTGATTCAAAACCTCAATTTAAAGCAATGCTTGAAGAAACATTACCAAAAAATGCAGAAGGTGAAATCCTACCTGGAATTTTTGCATTATTTACAAATAAAGATAAGCAAATAATCTCATCAACAAATGAAGATTTCCAAGTTGATTCCTATTTAAATATTGATGATTCATTTTTTACTTTAAAAAACGCAGAGAAACTTAGTAAAATTATTGAATTAAATGGTAAGTATTATGCAATTGCAGTTAAGTGCTCAAGTGGTTATAGAGAGTATAAAAGTAGGGTTGATGATTATAAAAATGATATATTGTGTTTTGTATTTATATATATTGGAAGTATTAATTGTCATACTTTTTTACAAAAAAATAAATCTAAGTTCTTAAATACTTCAAAAGCAAAATTCACAGCAACAAGTGTTGAATTAGCAACATTTTATTTAGGGAAAAAATTATTAGCTGTAAATGCAAAAAATGTAATAGAATCAATAAGTATAGATGAGTTAAAAGAGTCAATAGATATGGATAAAAATAATCATTTTAAAGGAATGGTTTTACATAAAGATAAATTAATAGCTGTTTTAGATATTAGAGATTTTCTAAATGAAGAGATTACAAATGATGACTTAACAAATATAATTTTAGTGGAATACGATAAGGATAATATAGAGCATTGTATAGGAATACTTGTTTCATCTTTGGAAGAAGTTTGTGTTATTGAAGAAAAGACAATTCAACACATCCAAAGTCATTTTTTAGGATCAGGTACTTTAGTTGAAAGTTTGGTTAATGTTGATGATTCAAAAGATTCAAAAGTAGCTATGTTATTGGATATAAAAAAAATAGATACAAATTTAACTAAAAAAATATAAATATTTATGGTAGAGGTTAAATGATATTTGGGCACAATACGAAAAAACTAATATATAATATTTTATAAAGAAGAAAAATGAGTACTATTAATAAACCAAATAAATTTTTACCCACAACTCTCGAAGAAATGCATGAAAGAGGTTGGTATGAACTTGATGTAGTTCTAATAACAGGAGATGCATATATAGATTCCCCTTTTATGGGAATTGCAGTTGTTGGAAGAATCCTAGAAGATATAGGCCTTCGTGTGGGAATCATAGGTCAACCTGATGTAAATAGTGATGTTGATATAAAAAGAATGGGTGAGCCAAAACTATTTTGGGGAGTAAGTGGTGGAAGTATTGATTCAATGGTTTCAAACTATACAGCTACCAAAAGATTTAGAAGTACAGATGACTATACTCCAGGTGGAAAAAATGACAAAAGACCAGATAGGGCAACACTTGTATATACAAACCTAATAAGAAGATATTTTAAAGGAACAGTTCCTATAGTTCTTGGTGGAATTGAAGCCTCTTTGAGAAGACTTACGCATTATGATTATTGGTCTGATAAGTTAAGAAAACCAATATTATTTGATACAAAAGCTGATTATATGGTTTATGGGATGGGTGAACAAGCTATTATTGACTTAGGAAACACTTTAAAAATAGGGGGAGACCCAAGAACTATAAGAGGACTTTGTTATATTTCAAAAGAAGCACCAACAGAAGAAAACTTTTTACAGATTCCTTCACATGCTGAGTGCTTAAAAGATAAAGAGAAATATATAGATTTATTTAAAGCTTTTTATGACAATAATGACCCTATTTATTCAAAAGGTTTATACCAAGAAGTAGATGGAAGATATTTAGTTCAAAATCCACCAAGTCGTCATATGGAAGAATCAGAAATGGATAAAATTGCATCTTATCCATATCAAAGAGATGCTCATCCATATAATGCAAAAGATGGAAAAGTTAAGTGTCTTGAAACTATTAAATTTTCTATTATGACACATCATGGATGTTGGGGAGAGTGTAATTTCTGTGCAATTGCTGCTCATCAAGGTCGAACAATAAGAACAAGAAGTGAAGAAAATATTTTAAAAGAAGCAAAACATTTTACAACACTAAAAGATTTTAAAGGAATTATTTCAGATGTTGGTGGACCAACTGCAAATATGTACGGATATGAGTGTGTTAAAAAAGAAAAACTTGGAACTTGTATAGAAAATAAAAGATGTGTAGATGCCCATAGACTTTGCCGAACTATGAAAGTAGATCACAGTAGAAACATACAATTACTTAAAGATATAAGAGCAATTCCTGGAATCAAAAAAGCCTTTGTGGCTTCAGGTGTTAGGTATGATTTAATTACAGCTGATAAAAAACATGGATATGAGTATTTAAAAGAGATGGTAGATCATCATATTTCAGGTCAAATGAAAGTGGCTCCTGAGCATACAAACGATGAAGTATTACATCATATGGGAAAACCAGGAAAACAAACTTTGATTGATTTTAAAGCTATGTATGACAGACTTAATAAAGAATCAGGGAAGAAACAGTTCTTAACATATTATTTAATAGCTGCACATCCAGGATGTGAAGAGAAACATATGCATGAGTTAAAACAGTTTACAACCCATGAATTAAAAATGAATCCAGAACAAGCTCAAGTATTCACACCAACTCCAGGAACTTATTCAGCTGTTATGTATTACACAGAATTAGATCCATTTACAAAGAAAAAAATCTTTGTTGAAAAAGATCAAAGAAGAAAAGAAAAGCAAAAAGAGATTGTGGTGGCAAAAAAAAGTTTTGCTTGTAAAAGTAAAAAAAGCAGTTCAAGTGCTGGGATGCAGGGATAATAAGGATAAAAAAAGAGCAACTATCATAAATAGTTGCTCTTTTTAAATTTTGTAAAAAGATTTATGAAAGAGCGTTTAACATATCCGCTGTAACATCAGAAACATCTTTTGTTCCATCAAGTTCTATAAATACACCCATTTTTGTATAAAAATCAATAAGTGGTGATGTTTGTTCATGATATGCATTTAATCTACTAATTACAGTTTCAGCATTATCATCTTTTCTAATAATTAATTCACCACCACAGTAGTCACATTCATCTTCTTTTTTAGATGGATTAAATTCAACATGGAAAGATGCTCCACATTTTGAACAAACTCTTCTTCCTGTGATTCTTCCAACGATTAATTCATCAGGAACATTTAAAGAAATTACTTTATCAAGTGAAATTTCCATATTTGACATTAATTCACTTAAAGCCTCTGCTTGAGCTAGAGTTCTTGGAAATCCATCAAGGATAAAACCATTTTTGCAGTCAGACTCAGCTAGTCTATCTTTGATAATACCAATGATTGTTGAATCAGGAACTAATTGTCCTGCATCCATAAATTTTTTTGCTTCCATTCCCATATCTGTTTTATCAACAATTGCAGCTCTTAAAATATCGCCTGTTGAGATTTGAGGAATATTATATTTTTCAATTAAAAACTTTGCTTGTGTTCCTTTGCCTGCACCTGGTGCACCAAATAGCATTAAATTCATATTTCATTTCCTTAATTTTTTTGTATTATATATAAAAAGCTTTTAATAATACATAAGGTTTTGATAGTACATAAAGAATTTAAATGATTTTTGATACAATTGTTTAATGTAAATAGAACTAAGGGTATAGATGAAAAAATTATTTTTAATAATTGGAGCACCAGGAAGCGGTAAAACTACGGATGCAGAACTAATAGCAGCAAAACATAATAATATCACTCACTATTCAACTGGAGATATGTTTAGAGCTGAAGTTGCAAGTGGAAGTGAAAGAGGTTATATCATCGAAACTTATATTAGCGCTGGTAATATTGTACCAATAGATATTGCTATTGAGACAATCGTAGGTGCGATTAAAAGAGCTCCAAGCGATATAGTTATTATTGATGGATATCCAAGAAGTGTTGAACAAATGAGTGAATTAGATAAATATTTAATAAATGAATCTCAAGTTGAATTAGTAAATGTAATTGAAGTTGAAGTGTCACAAAATACAGCATTTCAAAGAGTTCTTGGACGTGCAGCTGATTCTGATGTTGTTAGAGCTGACGATAATGAAAAAGTATTTTTAAATAGAATGAAATTATTTACAGAGCCACTTGCTCAAATCAAAGAATTTTATACACAAAAAGATTTATTAAAAGTAATTAGTGGTGAGGGTACAATTCAAGAAATTGTTTCTGAAATGGATTCATTTATAAAATCAAGAGTCTAGTTTTTTATGGAAAAAAAAGTTAATTTTTATTCAGTTATTATAGGAACTGAACTTCTGAATGGACGAAGAACCGATGCTCATTTTTCTTTTTTTAACAATCAATTACTAGAAAGAGGGTGGGAACAAAAAGCTTCTTTTGTAATTGAAGATGACCCAAAACTTATGTTTGATATTTTCAATCTTATAAAAGGTGATCCAAACTCTGTAATGTTTTGTTTTGGTGGAATTGGAGCAACTCCTGATGATTATACAAGACAAACAGCTGCACGTGCATTTACTGATTTTAAAATGGAATTTCATGAAGAGGCAAAACAAAAAATTATAAATCAATTTAAAGAAGAAGCATATCCTCATAGAATAAATATGGCATATCTTCCAACAAATGCAAAACTTCTTACAAATGTAGTAAATAACGTTGCAGGCTTTTATCTAGAAGATAGATTTTTCTTTACACCTGGATTTCCATCTATGAGTCAAACTATGGTTATTGAGGCACTAGATTTACTATATCCAAAATCACAAGAAAAATATAAAAGAATTTTAACTGCAAATGCAAGTGAAAATGATCTAATAGATACTATGTTAAAAATTCCTAAACACTTGGACTTTGCCTCTTTACCAAAAATTATTGGGCAAGATAGAAAAGTTGTGATTTCACTTGCTGGATATGATAAAGCAGAAGTAGATAAAAATTTTCAATTATTTATTGATTTTTGTGAAAAAAATGATTTAGAATATATTTTAAAAGATATTAACCATTAAATTATTTTATAGGTTCGTTATAATCACCAATTTTCCATCCTTCGTCTTTTGGATATTTACTTAGATTGTAATCATTCCAAATTTTTATACAAAGCTTATTTCCATTTTTATATTCAGCTTTAGCAAAGTTATGAGCCCTTCCAAAGTTTGGGAAAACTCCAAGTCCGGAAGCATACATATATGCTATATAACAGTTAGCATCGTACTCTTTTTGCTTTGATGCTAATTTAAAATAGTATAAAGCTTTTTCATAATCTTTATCAACTATTTCTCCCATTAAAAAGAATCTACCTATCATTAGTTGAGATTTAGCATGATTTTTACTTGAAGCATCTATAAAAGTATTATATGCTTTTTTAGGATTATAATATTTTGTTTGATTTGATAAATATATTTTTCCAAGCATATATGTTGATTCTAAATTTTGTAAATCTGAAGCTTTCTGAAAATATTCATAGGCTTGATTTAAATTTTTAGCAATTCCATCACCCTTTAGATATATAAGTCCTAATTCGTGCATTGCTTTAGGATCATTTTGTTTTGCAAGTTTTTTATATTCTCCTATTGCTTTCATTGTTCCTTCAATACTCTTTATAGTATAAACTTCTTCAAAGGTCATAGCATTTAGAGCATTTAATAGAAAAATCACTAATAGTGCTATTTTCATACTATTTCTTTTTTTATATTAGAATTTAGAGCAGTTGTAATTTCATAAGTTATTGTATCATGCTCTTTTGCTAATGTTTTTACATTATTGAAAATACAAACTTCATCATCTTCTGTGTTTAAAGATAAGCAATCCATTGAAACTCGACCTAAAACTTTATATCCTTGAGGTGTTGTATATGAATTTCTTTCATTTAATCTTAAAAATCCATCTCCATAACCCACATCATATGTAGAAATAACAATATCTTCTGTCGCTTCATATGTTCCTCCATAACCTACCCTTTGACCTTCTTTTAAAATTCTAGATGAGAGTTTATCAGCCCAAAGTGATAAAACTGGTTTTAAAACTGGAAATTTAAAAATATTTGCATCATCTAAATATCCATATGTTGCAATTCCAACTCTAGCAAAGTCTTCATCAAAATCTGCATGTCTAAATAAGGCCGCTGAATTGCAAGAATGAAAAGCTGGAAGGGGTAGAAAAAGTTGTTCACATATTCTTTTCACATCTTGTTTTACCCTAGTAAAAACCGCATTTTGCCAGAAAAAATCTGTTGTTAGTTCATCTGCACCTTTATGATGTGTAAATACGCCTGTTATCTTAATATTTCTTTCTTTAAGCCCTAAAATAGCCACTTCTAAGTCTTCTGGAGATATTCCATTTCTATGCATTCCTGTATCAACTTTGATATGAACATTACAATTTTCAGGTAGATTATCAATATCTTCAAGGGTATTTAATGCTATGTGAAAAGCATGTGAATAAGTGTGAATAGATTTCTCTGCTAGTATTAAAATATAATCAAATAACTTTTCAATTTTAAGTGCATCATTTAGTGTTCTAACCACTGCTTTTTTAATTCCAAATTCACTTGCTAGTTTTGCAATTTCTAAAATTCCATGTCCATAGGCATTATCTTTTAGTACCACTGCAACTTTATTTTTTGATCTTGTTTGTTCTGAAATAACACTTAAATTGTAAAATAGATTTTCTTTGTTTAATAAAATTCTTGCCATTATTAATCCTTAGGATTTGTAAAATAATTTATAATTGTAAGTGCATCTTTTTCATTTAAAACATTTTGAAGCTCTTCAATAGATGCATTTTTAATTTTTTCAAATTCACCAAAATATAAAAGAAGTTTTTTGATTTTTGCTTCTCCTATTCCTTTGATTTGAAGTAAAGATATTTGTTTATCTTGGGTTCTTTTTTGTTTTTTATGAAAATTGATTACAAATCTATGGGCTTCGTCACGTTGTCTTTGTACAAACTGTAATCTTTTATCACTAGTTGATAGTTTGAAATTTTTAAATTCGCCATTTCTATTTCTATAATGAATAATATCTTTTGCAGCGCCCTTTGCTCTGTGAGCTTTTGCATCAACTTTCTCTTTTGCAATGGCAATTATATCAAGATTTACACCAACTGATTGAACAATATCATAGGCCAGTTTTAAAAGTGTTTCGCCCCCATCTAATATCCATAAATCAGGTGCTGGATTTTTCTCAAAACTTTCAACTCTTCTTATTAGCATCTCTCTCATTTGAGAGTATTCATCTTTTGATTCTAAATTGTAGTGTCTAAAAGCTTTTTTATCAAAGGCATTTAACTCTTCGCTCCATACGACCATAGCTCCCACTGTTGCTTGTCCCATCATATGAGAGTTATCGAAGCTTTCTATTAGATATGGAAGAGTTTGTAAGTTAAATAACTCTTTTAACTCTTCATATATAGTTGTCTGATTTTTACTAGAATCAATTCTTAAAAGCTCTTCGCAGTTATTAATAGCTATTTGAACAATATCTTTTTTCTTATCTTTTTTAGGATTTAGAACTTTTATTTTCTTGTTAAATCTTGCTTGTAAAAAATCTTCTAACTCAATAATCTCTTCATCTTCAAGTTCAATAGCAAGTAATACTTCTTTTGGTAAAAGAGGAATTTCATTATCATAATAGTTAATAATAGCTCTTTTATAAGCTTCATTATAGTCAAAATCAAAACTCTCATCAAAGTTATTCACTTTTAGAAAATCATGTGAAGAGGATGCTAGTTTCCCATCTCTTAAGAACATTCGCACAACTACTGCTTTTTTATTTGAAGCTGTTATTGCAAAAATATCTATATCTTCATTTGTAGCTAAATCTATTCCTGATTTGATTTGAGATTTTTCTATGGTTTTTATTCTATCTCTTAAATTCATGGCCTCTTCAAATCTGAAATCATTTGAATATTGAATCATTCTTTCATTTAGTTTTGTAATTAGTTTTGATTTATTATAAATATATTCAAGGGCATTTTCTACTATTTTTGAATACTCTTCTTTTGAGATTTTATTTTCACATGGAGCATAGCATTTTTGTATTTGATGGAATAAACATGCCGTTTTTCCTTTTACACATGATTTTTTTTGAACCAATGGAACTATTTCATAAATGCTATCAAGCATATCTTTAGCACCCGTTGAATATGGCCCAAAGTATTTGATATTTTTTCCTTTGTGAATTTTTCTAGTGATTTCAAGTCTTGGAAAATCTTCATTATAATCAATTACAATATATGGATATGTTTTATCATCTCTTAATAAAATATTGTATTTTGGTTTTAGTTGTTTGATCAAAGAGTTTTCTAAAATCAAAGCATCATGTTCATTTGGTACTACTATCCATTCACAACTTACAACTTCAGAAATCATTTTATAAATTCTAGGACCTAATTTATCAGCAGGTAGTAGTTTTGGAGTAAATTTAAAGTATGATTTAACTCTATTTTTTAGTACTTTTGCTTTTCCAATATATAATAAATGTCCATCTTTATCAAAGTATTGATAAACACCTGCATCATCGGGAAGTTGTTTAAGTTTTTCTAGTAGATTCATTTTTGGATTGTATCAAAAAAGCTTTTAATCTAATATGATATTTTCAAAATTTACATCTAATATGCTAGTAAAAATAAGATTTAGATTAAGTGCTTATTCGCTATTATTAATACTAAACATTAAGATAATTTATTTACAAAAGGATAATAGTGTCGATAAGAAAGAAAATATTAGGCTTACTACTTATTGTATGTACTTTTTCAATTTTATTTATAATTTTTATTCCATCTTTTTATTCAAATAATACAGCTGGTAAATTTGAGAAAGAAATAGATATAAATTTACAATTTTTAGAAAAAGAAGAAAATCCAATAGTACTAATATTCTTCGGTTATGTAGGATGTACAGAAGTTTGCACTCCAGCTTTACATCAACTTGATGAAATTTTTAAAAAAATAGATTCAAAAAATGTATCTTTATATTTTATAAATCTATTAACAAGTGCTGATCCACAAAGTGTTGATGATTTTGCAAAATCATTTAATCCAGTCTTTAAAGGTGTTTATTTAAATCAAAAAGAGATTGATACAGTAATAACAAAATTAAATGTTATGTCTGTACCTTCACTTTTAGATAAAAATGTTATTGATCATTCGGCTTTTTTACATCTATTTATAAAAGAAAATGATGTTTATAAACAAAAATATATTTATACTACTAGTCCTTTTGACATAGACTATATTTCAAAAGATATTACTAGAATCCAAGGAGAATTAAAATGATAGAGACTTTATTGCCTTTTTTAGATAAAAAATTATCTAGTGAATTAAAAGAAAAATTAGTACAAGATTTTAAAAAAACTGATAAGTTTATGTTAATAATCTCATTTGTAAGTTTTTTAGTTGTTTCAGGTTTAAGTTCTATAAGTTATGGAACTTATATTTTTGGTTTGATTTCAGGTGGTTTAGTATTTTTATTGACGTTTGTTGGATATAAGTTTTTTTGCGGAACTATTATTTCAAGAACAATTTTTGGTGTTGCATTTATGATTTATCCAGCAATTATGATTGCTCAAAATTTGGGATTCATAGAAATGCATTTTGGATTTTTTATATTAGTTGCAGCACTTGCAAGTTATAAAGATATAACTGCATTATTAGCAGCAACTGTAACAGCTGCTACATATCATCTTCTATTTACATATTTACAGTTAAATAATGTATCAATTAATGGAATGGAAATTATTATTTTTAATCATGGTTGTTCTTGGGAAGTTTCACTATTGCATATTGCATTTTTTGCTGTTGAAGCTGTAATATTATTATTTGCTATTTCATCTGCAGTTAGACAATATATAATTGCAAATAAATTACAGATTGAATCTGAAAAATCTTATGAACTTTTAACACAAGAAAATAAAAATAATCAAGTAGTTATTTCATCTACAATTGAAATTGCAAATAAAGTAATTTCAGGAGATTTATCTCAAAGAGTTCAAGGTGAAACTTCAAATGAGAATATAAAAGCATTAAAAGATATTATCAATAATATGATTTCAAATTTAGAAGAAAAAATTGCAAAAGATATAAATGTGATTATTAAGGTATTAAATGAATTTTCAAATCAAAATTTTTGCGGAAGAATTGATGACAAGGGACAAATCTCTCATAATCTAAACAATCTTGCAAATACTATTACTGAGATACTAAGTGAAAATAAATCAAATGGTTTAACACTACAAAAAAGTTCAAATATCTTAGTGGAAAATGTAAATATATTAAATGTAAATTCAAATGAATCAGCAGCATCTTTAGAAGAAACAGCTGCTGCAATTGAGCAAATCACTGGAAATATTAGAAGTAATACTGAAAATATAAAAAAGATGTCTATATTTGCAAATGAACTTACAAACTCTGCAAATGAGGGTGAAAAACTAGCAAATGCAACAAATAGTGCAATGGATGAAATTAACACACAAGTTTCAAATATAAATGAAGCTATTACAGTAATTGATCAAATTGCATTCCAAACAAATATTCTTTCTTTAAATGCAGCTGTTGAAGCGGCAACTGCTGGTGAAGCAGGACGAGGATTTGCTGTTGTTGCGGCCGAAGTGCGAAATCTAGCAGCAAGAAGTGCCGAAGCTGCAAATGAAATTAAAGCTTTAGTTGGAAATGCTAATGTAAAAGCAAATGAAGGTAAAAAAATTGCTGATTCTATGATTAAGGGATATAGTTCTTTAAATGAAAATATTACTAAAACAAGTGAATTAATAGAAACAGTTACAATGGCTTCAAATGAACAGTTATCAGGAATAGAGCAAATAAATGATGCAGTTAATCAACTAGATCAAAAAACACAACAAAATGTATCTGTAGCTAATTTTACAAATGATGCCGCAAGTCAAATATCTTTTATCGCACAAACAATTTTAAATAGTGCAAATAGCAAAGAATTTAATGGTAAAGATTCTATCAAAGAAAAAATTATCAACAATAATAATGTTTTTAATAAGCTTGAAGCTAGAGCTTCTAGTAGTAAAAAACAAGAACAAAATAAACCTTTGAAAGTAGAAGAAAAAAAAGTGGTTTCATCAAGTAAAGAAAATGATGAATGGGAGAGTTTTTAACTCTTCCTAGCCAAAAATTACACTCTTATTTCTCCCTGTATTTTTTGCTTCATATAAAGCTTTATCAGCTCTTATAATAATAGAATCTAAATCATCATCTTTTGCTCTTAATTGACTAATTCCCATACTTATACTTGTTCTTATTTCAATTTTATCATTTTTATATATTAAAGATTCAATATGAACTCTTATTTTTTCAGCTAATGCATAAGCATTTTGTTCATTTGTATTATTAAGTAATATAACAAACTCTTCACCACCAATTCGAGCTAAAATATCTGATTTCCTAATATATTTATTCATATTATTAGCAATTAATTTTAATATTTCATCACCAATATTATGTCCATATGTATCATTAATATTTTTAAAAAAATCAATATCTATACATACAATAGATAAATCGCTATTTTCTCTTTTTGCAATGTGCAAGGATTTTAAACCTATTTCGAAAAAATATCTTCTATTTGCAATATTTGTTAAATAATCTTTTGTTGAAATTTCTAGTAGTTTTTTATTTGCATCGCTTAATTCTTTTGTTCTTTTATTTACTTTTTTTTCAAGTGTATTATTTAATTTCACAATACTTTTTTCCCTAGAATAAATAGAGTTTATTGTAAAAATAATTATAAAAATAAAAACAATGGCAGTAATAATAGTAATAGTATATAAAAAGTTAGTTTTTGACTGAAGAATTTCCATGTTTTTAACATAGCTATCTATTGGAACACTAACTCTAAGGCCTCCTATTATATCTCCTACTTTATAATTTTGATGTGCATGACATTCTAAACAAGAGGGCTCTACTTTTAAAGAACCAAGGAGGTTATACATATCTTTTTCTATATTTGTATAAAATTTCTTTTCTTTATTTTTTTCTAAATCATTTAATGCTTTTTGCTCAAATTCATCTGGAATATTGATTGGATTAATTGGATCTAAACTTGTTATTTTGAAATAATATCTTTCTGCTTTATTAGACATTTCAGATAATTGTCTAGTCATCCATGCTGGATTAATTTTAATTAGAAGTTCATTATCTTTAGTATAAGTATGATTATTTTCTAAATATGGATTAGGTTCTATTCCTTCGTGAGATTTTACATAAACAGCACCATGATCAGAACTCCATTGTCTCATAGTTACTATATTATTAAATAACGTTGATGATTGTTGAAATAATATGTTTTTTGAAATCACTTGATATTCATTTTTTGTATCATTTGTGTATTTGATTATAAAACTTGTAAATGAAATAACTAACAATATAATGAGAGATATTAGTAGATTTTTATTTTTCATAGGAATCTTTTTTATTATTTAATAATTTTAAAAAAAGAGTATATCAGAAAAAAAACTTATTTTACTTAGGCTTATGAGTATTTTTTATATAAAAGGTAATATTATTTAAATTTTAATAATAAATCTAAAATTATAAATAATATTTACCTGAAGACTTTATTTTAAAAGTGCTTTAATATCATTTTCAATAGATTCAGGAGTAGTCGCACTTCCATATCTATCAACAATAACACCATTTTTATCAACTAAAAACTTAGTGAAATTCCATTTTATATTTTCTGTTCCTAAAATACCTTTTTGATTTGATTTTAAAAATTTATATAAAGGAGCTTCATTTTCCCCATTCACATCTATTTTTGCAAACATATCAAATTTTACTTCATATGTTAAAGAACAAAACTCTTTAATTTTTTCATTTGATTCAGGTTCTTGATTCGCAAATTGATTTGAAGGAAATCCTAAAACCATAAAATCCTCATTTTTATATTTTTCAAAAAGATTTTCCAATCCTTCATATTGACCCGTAAATCCACATTTACTAGCAACGTTTACTATTAAAAGAACTTTTCCCTTGTACTTTGACATTGAAATTTCTTCACCATCTATTGTTTTTACATTAAAATCGTAGATACTCATATTTTTTTCCTTTGCGATAACTGAAGTTAAAATTAGCATAATTAAAAGTAATATTTTCTTAGTCATTTCACTCCTTTCGTAATTAATTTTAAATATTTTTTATCTTATCTTATTTTATGTTTAATTTGTAATGGATAGATGCTTGTTTATAAAAAAATTAAAGAGATAATTTAAGAAAAATATTCCTAAATTAAATAAATAATTAAGAAAATTGTATCAAACTAGTAAAAAAATAGCTAGAATATAATTTAGAGAAAGTATATATGAAGAGGTTAATATGATAAAAAATATGAATGTTAGTTCTAAACTGGGTTTAGGATTTGGTATATTAATAATATTAGTAGTTTTACTTGGAATAATTTCAATTCAAAAGATGTCTAGTGTAAATCATCAATCAATGGAAATAACAGAAAACTGGATGCCTAGTTTAAAAGTAATAGAAGAAATAAATACAGGTACATCAGATTTTCGTATAGCGCAATATGATCATATTTTAGCTCAAACTCCAGAAGGTATTCAAAAAGCTGAAAAAGATATGGAAAATGAATTGTCTGATATTAATGAAGATCGAGCAGCTTATGAAAAACTTATTTCTTCTCCTGAAGAAAAGGCACTATATGTAGAATTTTCTAGTAAATTTGAACATTATCTTGAAATAAACAAAGAATTAATTGCTGTATCAAGAGAAAACAAAACAGTTGAAGCTGAAAAAATAATGCTAAAAACTAAAAAAGAATTTATAGAAATTTCTGATATTTTATCAAAATTAGTGCAAATAAATGTAGATGGTGGTAATAAGGCAAATACAGATGGTGATGAAATATATAATAATGCAAAAATATTACTTATCTCTATGATTATAATTTGTATTATATTATCTGTAATAATAGCTTTATTTATTACTAACTCAACTTTCGCACATAAAACCTAATTGTTTTTTAGTGTAAACTCTGAGCATATGAATGATTTGTTCTAAATCT
>NZ_JBEVTN010000017.1:0-93313 GCF_040884245.1 Arcobacter sp. s6
AAAAAGTGTCTATTTATGGGCTTTATAAAGCTTTTATACATAAGAAATTGATGATTTTTTTATGTGCGAAAGTTGAGATTATAAAATAATAATTTGATATTCAAAGTAAAAGGAACAAAATGTTTGGCGCTATTTCAAATAAAGATTTAGAAAATATAAATAATTATTTTTCTCAATTTATTAAATTCATCTCTTATGATAAAAGTGAATTTGATTATACAGAATCGACAGGTAATTCAAAAGTTGATGCTTTATTCAAACAATGGAATGAAGAAATAAGAATGATTGATAAAAGAAACAAAGACGATATGAAAGTTTTAGGAGAAATTGTTTTAACTGCTGATAAAGTTGAACAAGGTATCTATAAAAATAGAATAAAATCATCAAGTGATAATCCAACTATTTCAACACTTAAAAGTACTTTGAATAAAATGTTAGATAGTGTACAAGATTCTAATGCAAGAATTCTTAGAGTTGTTAGTAGTTATACAAATGATGATTTTACAGATAGTATAAAAGTTGCCGATCACTATAAAGATGACATGAAACTGTTAATGGAAAGTATTAATGTATTGGGTAATGCATTATCAAAAAATGCAAAAACAAATTTTTCAAATGGTGAAACTTTAGAAAAAAACGCAAATATTATGACTTCGTCTATGAATAGTTTATCATCAAAAGCAAATAACCAAGCTGCTTCTTTAGAAGAAACAGCTGCTGCATTAGAAGAAATTACAAGTATCACAAGAAATAATGCTCAAAATGCGGCAAAAATGGCAGAATTAGGACAAACTGTAAAAAGATCTGTTTTTACAGGTGAAGAGTTAGCTTCAAGAACTGCCAGTTCAATGGATGAAATAAATCAAAAAGTAAATTCTATAAATGAAGCAATTACTGTAATTGATCAAATTGCATTCCAAACAAATATTCTTTCACTAAATGCAGCTGTTGAAGCAGCAACTGCTGGTGAGGCTGGAAAAGGATTTGCAGTAGTTGCAGCAGAAGTAAGAAATCTAGCATCAAGAAGTGCTGAAGCTGCACGTGAGATAAAACATCTTGTACAAGAAGCAACAGTAAAAGCAAATGATGGAAAAACTGTTTCATCAGATATGATAGATGGTTATAAAGAATTAAATAAAAATATTTCAGAAACAATTCATATAATCGAAGATGTTTCAAAAGCTTCTAAAGAGCAAATGACGGGTATAGAGCAAATAAATGATTCTGTTAACATGTTAGATAGAGTTACTCAAGAAAATGCTTCTGAAGCTAATAATGTAAAATCAATTGCAAACAATATTTCTTTATTAGCAAATGATTTATTGAATGATGCTAAAAGTAAAAAATTTAACTAAGGAGAATTAAAAATGTCAAGAGAAACAGTATTAGATAAAAATGCCTTCTTGGTTAGTGAAACTGATTCAAAAGGTATAATAAAATTTGCAAATGAAGATTTCTGTAAAGTTGCAGGATATTCATTGGAAGAATTAGTAGGTAAACCTCATAATGTTGTTAGACACCATGATATGCCTAAAAAAGCATTTAAAAGTTTATGGGAGACAGTTCAAAGAGATGAAATTTGGACAGGTTATGTTAAAAATGCAACAAAAGATGGTGGATATTATTGGGTATTTGCAACAGTATATCCATTTGAAAGTTCAGATGGTTCAAAAGGGTTTCTTTCATGTAGAAGAAAACCGACTAATGATGAGATAATGAATGCTGAAAGACTTTATGAACAATGGAATAAAGAAAGATATTAAGAGATAAAAACCAACAAATTCAGATTAATGATAAATATTTAGAATTCGAAGATGGTATAATTTTTTATTATTCTCCAGATTTAGAAAAAATTACAACATATGATAAAGATGATGAAAAATCTTTTATAATTGCATTAATGCAAATAATTAACTTGATTGAAGTTAGGAAATAATATCACTTATGGTAATATTATTTCTCAAATTTTTATTTATAATTTTATATTAATATAACATTTTGTTATAAAAAATATTTTTTATTTAACTAATTCCTTGTAACTAAGCATATTCGATTGTTTTTTGATGTATAATTGTTATACATAAATATAAGATTTAGTTCTAAAAGGATAAAAAAACAATATTCGGAAACAAGAAAAAAGACGAAGAGATAGAAAGACTTAAAAGAAGGATAGAAGAACTTGAAAGTCAGCAAAACAATGATAATTTACTATTAAATGAACTAAATGAAGTTGTACAAAAATTTGAAAAAGGTTTCTATGGAATTACAATAGAAAACAAATCTTCAAATCAAAAATTAAATGAAATAAAAGATAATTTTAACAAAGCGTTAGCAAACAACTCAAGACTTGCCGAAGCAGGTATTAAAACTTTAATTGAATATGGAAATGCAAAATTTGATTATGCTTTAGAAGCAGAGAATCTTTCAGGGAAAATGGGTTCTATACTTTTAGGTATTAGAGCATTGGGAAATACTATTTCTGAAATATTAGGATTGTTAGATAATTCATCTATTGAGTTACATCAACAAGTTGTAGAGTTATCTTCAGCTGCAAATAGTCTTGCAAGTGCTTCAAACCAACAAGCAGCTTCACTAGAAGAAACAGCTGCTGCAATTGAAGAAGTATCAAGTACAATAGCAAACACAAGTGAACACACTTTAAAAATGGCACAGCTTTCAAAAGAGGTAAATGAATCTGCTAAAAATGGTCAAAAACTTGCAAATGATACAGTTGAATCTATGACTAAAATAAATGATGAAGTTACTTCAATTCAAGAAGCAACAGCAATAATTGACCAAATTGCGTTTCAAACAAATATTCTTTCTTTAAATGCAGCTGTTGAAGCAGCAACTGCTGGTGAAGCTGGAAAAGGATTTGCAGTTGTTGCACAAGAGGTAAGAAATTTAGCATCTCGTTCAGCAGAAGCAGCTAAAGAGATAAATAGTATTGTTCAAAAAGCTAGACAACGAGCAATAGAAGGTAAAGAAATAGCTGGACATATGATTGATGGATATGAAACATTAAATAAAAATATAGAGAATCAATTAAATATAATAAATGAAGTTTCAAATGCAACAAAAGAACAACATGATGCAATGGAACAAATTAATGACGCAGTAAATGAATTGGATAAAACAACTCAACAAAATGCAGCAATGGCTTCTCAAATTAGTTCACAAGCTCATGCAATAGAACAATTATCAAATAAACTTGTTGATGTTGTAAAACATACTACTTATAAAAAAGATGCAAAAAGTAGAGTATGTGATATAGATATGATGTTTGTAATAAATAGATTAAAACTAGACCATATTAACTTTAAAAATAATAACTATAACCAATTAGATTCTAAAAAAGTTTGGACAGTAACAAAAGAAACAGAGTGTAATCTTGGAAAATGGATTATTCAACAAGAACAAGAAAATAAGAACTATACAAAAACTTCAAATTGGAAAAATTTAAAAGATGCTCATGAAAGAGTACATAAAGGTGTTCAAAGTGTAATTCATGATAATGCTAATGGAAATTTAAATGGTATGTTAGATACTACTATGCAAATAGATTTAGCTATTTATGAAGTATTTAAAACTATGCAAACAACAAAAGAGGAGAATTGTGGTAATTAAAAATTATCAATTTCTTTAGATGATAAACTATGACCTGTAAAAGCTATATTAATAGAGTTCAAAATGAACCACAAACCTTAGGTAATCTTTTTAGAGATTTAGAATGCCAGCTTGAAACTCTAGCAATTTCAATGGAACTATTTCTAAAAATCCTAGAACAAATAATAGAATCTCAAGAAATTGTCAAGAGAAATAAAGATTTAGAACAAATCATTCATATGCTCAGAGTTTACACTAAAAAACAATTAGGTTTTATGTGCGAAAGTTGAGTAAAAATATTTAATAAAATAATTATTAATCCTGCAATAAGCAAAAATAATTTCATAAAACTTATTGTTTCTTCAATTTCTAAAGATTTATCACTATTTTCTTTAAAATATACTTCTATCCAAGTTTCAAGTTTTTCTGTTAATTTTTCAGCATAAGGGTCAAGTTCTAACATTAATTTATTACCCTCTTCTGGACCAAACTCAACATATTTATTTGCCATTTTAAAACCAATGTTATAAAAGTTTTTGAAATCTTCTTTAAAATCTTCTAAATCTTTTACTAGTTTTTCTTCATTTTTACTTTTGTGAGATGAAATCATATTATCAAGCAAAGTATTCCCTGCATTAAAATACTCTTTTGCAATATCAAATCCATCATCAAAACCTTCATATGCCCTTGTTGCTGAAACATCTGTTAACCACTGTTGAACTTGAATAACATCTTTTTGTAACTCAAGAAAATTAAGAGCAGTAGGTAAGGTATTACGCTCTTTCTGTTTTATTTTTGTTTCAATTGAAGATAAACTAATACTAGTAATTGCAAAATTAATAGATGCAATTAATACGATAACAATACCTGAAAGAATAAGAATTTTCTTAATAGAAATATTTTTAAACATTTTTTTCCTTGAAATAAAACTAAATTTCAACAATTATATAATAAATTATTTAAAATTAGGTTTTTTATAAAATGATTATATTATCTAGGATATGAACAATTATTTATATCTAAACAGATTCCATTTATATACTCTGGACAATCAGTTGCTAACCAAACTATAGCTTTAGCAACTTCTTCAGCTTGAGCAAATCTTCCTGTTGCTACTGTTTTTTTAAATTCTGCTTTTCTTTCTTCTGAATTATCTTTTTGCATATCAGTTTCAGTTGGACTTGGAGCAACACAATTAACTGTAATTCCATGTGCACCTAAAAGTTTTCCATAAATTTTTGTAGCATTTATAAGACCTGCTTTAGCAATTCCATACCAAACATCAGGATGACCTATTTGCCCCGCTATTGATGCTGTATTTACAATTCTTCCATATCCTCTTTTTTTCATACCAACACAAAAAATATTCATTAGTTCAATAGGAGTGTATAAATCCACATTCATAATATGATCTCTTGCTTCTACTGGATAATTATCATAAGTGTATTTAGGTTGCATATAACCTGCATTATTTATTAGAATATCTATTTCACCAACCTCTTTTGCTAGAGCTAGTAAATCTTGTGTATTTGATAAATCATATTCAATTGCAGTTACATTTGCAACTCCAACTAAAGTACATGTATCAAAGTTTCTTGCTACAATTATTACTTCAAAACCAAGCTCTAACATTGCCCTTGAAACTGCCAGTCCAATTCCTTTATTTCCACCTGTAATTAATACTCTTTTTGACATATTGATTCTCCGTATTTATCTTTGAACCATTATATTAATTCATATATTTTAATCATCTTAATTCTTGCATTGAGATATTATTTATGTTAAAATGAAGAATATAACTAGATATAGGAATCTTATGATTTATAAAAATGACCAACAATTAATAAATATTATTAAATTTTCACCACCTATATTTATAATCATTATTTCTATAATTATTACTTTCTTTTTATATTTGGAAAAACAAATTAATCTCTCAAAAGAAATATATACAACTAAAAATGAATTTATTAAAAAAAATAAAGAATCAACAAAAAATGATGTTGATAATATCTATGATTTTATTATAAAAACTCAAAAAGATACAGAAAAAAAATTAAAAGAAAGTATAAAATCTAGAGTTTATGAAGCACATGATATTGCTTTAAAAATTTATACTGAAAATAAGAATATAAAAAATAAAAATGAAATAAAAAAAATGATTAAAGATGCATTAGTTAACATAAGGTTTAATAATGGAAGAGGATACTTCTTTATAACATCTTTAGATTATGAATGTATATTACTACCAACAGCAAGAGAATTAGAAGGAACAAGTTTTTATAATCTTAAAGATAGTGAAGGCGTTTACATAGCTAGAAAAATTGTATCTCTAATAAAAAAAGATAAAGAAGGATTTTTATCTTGGTCTTTTTCTAAACCTAATAATTTAGAAAATCAATATAAAAAAATCGGCTTTAATATGTATTTTGAGCCTTATGATTGGTATATTGGGACTGGGGAATATATTGAAGAATTTGAAGAAGATGTTAAAAAAGAAGTTTTAGAGTATATTTCAAGAATTATTCCTAATGATGATAAAGAATTTTTTATATTAGATCATAATCAAAAAACTCTATTTAATACATTAGAATCAAATATTTTAACTTTTGATAGTGAAAGAGTATTTGAAGATATGTTATTTATAGCCCAAAATACTGAAGCATTTCTTACATATAAAGAAAAAGATAAAAGCGATTTATTAACAAAAAGTAGTTATATAAGAGGTATACCAAAATGGAATTGGATTTTAGAAAAAAGTTTTTATCAAGATGATGTTAAAGATATTATAGAAGAAAAGACAGAAAAATTAAACAATGATTTTCATAAAAATATTATGAATATTATTTCAATAGCCATTGTTTTTACCATTATTTTACTTCTATGTTCTTTTTATCTTGCAAAAATAATAGATAAAAAATTTAAAAAACATAAAATACAAATACAAGAATATATTAATGAAAATACACAACAACAACATATTCTTTTTCAACAATCAAAAATGGCAGCAATGGGTGAAATGCTTGGTAATATTGCTCATCAATGGAGACAACCTCTTTCAGTTATTACAACAGCAGCAACCGGAATGAAATTACAAAAAGAACTAGAAATACTTGATGATGAATCATTTGGACAATCAATTACTAATATCACTGATTCAGCTTTATATTTATCAAAAACAATTGATGATTTTAGAAATTTCTTTAAAACGGATAAAATAGAAACTAACTTTGATATTGTAAATACATTTGAAAAAGTATTTAAACTAACAGATGGACAATTTACACATAATGACATTCTTTTTATCAAAAATATAGAGGATACAAAATTATATGGTTTAGAAAATGAACTTATTCAAGCATTAATAAATATATTAAATAATTCAAAAGATGCATTAATAGAGTTAGAAAAACCTATACCTAGAGTTATTTTTATAGATGCATATAAACAGAATGAAAAAGTAATTATTAAAATAAAAGATAATGCAGGAGGAGTTGATAAAAAAATTATCGATAAAGTTTGTGAACCTTATTTTACAACTAAACATCAATCAAAAGGTACAGGAATTGGTCTTTATATGACATCTGAAATTATCAAAAAACATATGAATGGAACTTTAAAGATTGCAAACGTGGAATTTAAATATGAAAATAAAATATATAAAGGTCTTGAAACTACAATAGAAGTAAGTTTCTAATACCTCTTCTTTTAATACTTAAATACTTAATTTAAAAGTAGTTAAGTATTAATTCTCTTTAATAACTAAATCTATACATATAATATAAGATTTATTTTCTAATTCAAACCTTTTTGCAAATGTTTTACAAATATTTCCAGTTGCATAAGAGACATAATTAGGACTCAAAAATATCCCTTGTTTAGACTCTAAAGTAATATAAAAATACTCTTTTAAATAGTGTTCATCACCATTCTTTGATGGAATAAATCTTTCGTTTTTATTATCAATAATTGTATCATGAATTTGTTTTGAAGAATCTACATCTATCAAATAAAATGCTTCTAAATCTTTATGGTTATTTAATTCTGTTTTTAAAACTTGCTCTGAATCATTTATATTAACAATTTGTTCAATGATTTTATTAGAAAGCAAATTATAATTATCTACTAAATCTCTTTTTTTACTTATAGAATCTAAAGTCATTCGTCTAAAGATACTTCCAATTTCATTCATACTTAAAATTATCTTATCAATTAAAAATGTATCTAATTCAAAAACTGGTTTAGAAAAATAATATCCTTGAAATAAGTTTACATTTGATTTTAAAGCAAGACAAATGGCATCTTCATCTTCAACACCTTCAGCTAATACCCTTATTCCTAAGTTATGTCCCATTCTAGCTATTGACTTTACAATTTCCCTATTAATATGATTATTTTTAGTGTTTTGAAATAAAGATTTATCAATTTTTATCAAGTCTGGTTTTATTACATTTATTCTATCAAAAGTAGAATTTCCCGTTCCAAAATCATCTAATGCAATTGAAAAACCCAATTCTTTATAATATGAACAAAACTCTTTAAGTGCATTAGTATTTGATATTTCATCCTCTTTAATTTCAAGAATAAAATTCTTATATGGAATTTCTACCTTATCAATAGCTTCTGTAAAACAGTAGTTTTGCTCTTTTGCATGAAAGTTATTTATTAAAGATGGTTCAAAGTTTAAAAACAATAATAATTCATTATTTTCTAAATAATACTTCTTGAATTTTTCAATTGATTTATTTCTTGTTAAAACATCTAATTCTAAATTTAAATTTGCATCAATAGCCATTTTAAATAGCTCATAAGGAGGAATAACCTCCTCTTTATATGTACATCTTGTTAATGCTTCAAATGCATATATTTTTTTTGATCTTATTGAAACTATTGGTTGAAAATGAATTTCAATTAGTTCTTTTTCTATTATTTCTTCTATCACTTTTACCTACAATTTTCATTATTAATGTATATTATAGACAAATTTTTCTATTTTACTCATCATCTTTTGCAAATTTCTTATACAAGAAGTCTAAAATTGCTTCTCTACATCTAATATACTCAGGATCACTTTGAAGCTCTACCCTATTTCTTGGTCTTGGAAGATTAACTTCTAAAATTTCTCCAATAGTAGCTTCTGGACCATTTGTCATCATAATTACTCTATCGCTCAATAAAACAGCTTCATCAATATCATGAGTAATAATAATTACAGTATTTTTTACACTCTCTTGTATTCTCATTAAGTGTTCTTGTAAGTTTGCACGAGTAAGTGAATCAAGTGCTCCAAAAGGCTCATCCATTAATAAAACATCAGGTTTAATAGATAAAGCTCTTGCAATTCCAACTCTTTGTTTCATTCCACCACTTATTCCAGCAGGAAATTTATCTTTTGCATGATCAAGATTTACCATAGAAATAAACTTTTCAACCCTTTGTCTTAGTTCAGAAGAGCTTAATTCTGGCATTACTTTTTTAACTGCCATTTCAATGTTTTGATAAACACTAAGCCAAGGTAAAAGAGAATGATTTTGAAAAACAACAGCTCTTTCTGGACCTGGTCCTGTGATTTCTTTATTATTTAAAATAATATTACCTTGTGTTTGAGAATCAAGTCCTGCAATCAAATTTAATAGAGTTGATTTACCACAACCACTATGTCCAATAATTGAAACAATTTCATCTTTTTTAATATTTACATTTATATCAACCACTGCCTTATACTCTTTTCCACCAGCAATTGGAAAAGATTTATGAATATTCTCTAGTTGTAAAAATTTATCTGTACTCATTTATTAACCTTTATTATATTTTTTTTCTATAATCAAAATAATCAGCTATTTTTCCCATTAAAATATCTAATATAAAACCGACAAGACCTACAATAATAATACCTATAATAATATTGTGATATGCAAGATTGTTATACTCATCCCAAATCCAAAATCCAATACCAACACCGCCTGTTAACATTTCAGCTGCAACAATTACAAGCCATGCAATACCTAATGATAATCTCATCCCCGTAAAAATATAAGGAACTGCAACAGGAAGAATGATTTGAAATACTTTTTCTAAAGCTGTAAATCTTAAAACTTTTGCAACATTTAAATAATCTTCACTAACGCTTTTTACACCTAAAGAAGTATTTATAATGATTGGCCAAATAGATGTTATAAAAATCGTTGACATAGCAGTATTATCAATATCTTTAAATGCAAATAACAATAAAGGTAACCAAGCAAGTGGAGAAACTGGCTTTAATATTTGAATAAAAGGATCAAGTGCATACTGAATATTTTTACTCATTCCAATCATTAAACCAACAGGAATACCTACAATAACTGCAAGAGCAAAACCACCAAATACTCTTTTTAATGACTCAAGAACTTGCCAAAAAAGACCTTTGCTATCTTGATTATATACATAAAAAGGATCACTTAAAACTCCTGTTAATTCTTCACCACTACTTGTTGTTCCTCCAAATGCATATACATAAGTATCACTAGGTGTTGGAAAACCATTTATATATGCAGCAATTCCTGACCAAATCTGAATTATTATTACCAATACAATAAGAGGTAAAAATATCTTTTTTAATGTTTCTTTATTCATCATTTTTCCTTTTTTTATTTTGCCTTTTCAAGTAATCATTTTTAAAGTAAATACTCAAAAAGGCAAAGGCTCATATCTAGAGCCTATTGCTTTTTTTTCAAATTTTAATATTTACTATTTTTTAGTAACAAATTTTGGATCTGCACAACCAGCTGGTCCATAAGGACAAACATATGAAGGTTGTTTTGTTTCAACTTTCCAGTTATTAACTTTCATTAACTCTTCTTTTGTAACAGCAGGTGTTGTAATATTAAATGTATCATAGATATATTCAACTGCTTTATTTGGGTCCCAAACTTTTCCATCAATAAATTTATTATATTCATCAACACCATCTTTTTTCCAAGGACTCTCAGGTAAAGAGTATCCTACTTCTTTTGCAACAGTTTCAAATAAATCAGGTCTATAAACTTTTTCAATAGTTGCTTTCATATCAACAGGAGTTGTTAATTGTCCCCATCTATACATCTGTGTTATAAACCACATACCATGAGAATAGAATGGATATGCTGCATAATAGTTAGCAAATGTATTAAACATAGGATTTGTAGAGTCTATACCTGGATTATAAAGAAATGTCCCAGACATTGATTTTCTTAAAACATCAACAGGTGCTTTCACATAGTTATCTTGTGCAAGAAATTTAATAGCTTCTTCTCTATTTTCCCAAGATTCATCTAACCACATTTGAGCTTTTAAAACAGCTCGCATAACTGCTTTTGTAGTTTCTGGATTTTTTTCTATAAAATCAGCTCTTGCTTGTAGAACTTTTTCTGGATTATTATTCCAAATATCGTAGTTAGTAACCAATGCACTTCCTGCATTTTTTTCAACAATTCTTGTATTCCATGGCTCACCAACACAATACCCATCAATATTTCCAGCAATTAAATTTTGAGGCATCGTTGGAGGTGGGAATGGTTTAATTGTAGTATCTTCATCTGGTTTAATTCCAGACCCAGCCATCCAATATCTTAATTCATAATTGTGAGTAGAAACAGGATGAACCATACCAAAATTTAATGGTTGATAAGAACTACCTTCAGCTGCATGTTTTGCATCAATATATTTTTTTAAACTTTCAGCAGAAACTGGTCTTTCATCTTTTTTAAGACCATATTTTTCCATTTCACCAATAATTTTATTTCCAAATGTAATTGCATTACCATTATAATCAAGTGATAATAATGCTTGTAAATTAGTATCTCCATTAATTCCTAATGTTGCTGCAATTGGCATACCTGCAAGAGCATGAGAGAAATCATATTCTCCAGATATTACTTTTTGTTGGATTCCAGGCCATCCTCCACCTTCTTTCGCTACTTGTACATCAAGACCTTCAGCTTCAAAAAATCCTTTTTCTTTTGCTATTACTAATGGTGCACAGTCAGTTAATGCAATGAAACCTATTTTTAACTTAGTTTTTTCAGGAGCTGCTAGTAAAGAACTTGCAACTAAAGAAAGACCCAATCCAATTTTTAATACCTGTTTAAACATTTTTTCTCCTTGAATATTTATTGATGGGAAAATGATAACACACATTTTAAAGTAATATACAAATTAATTGTATATTTTACATACAATTTAAACTTAATTTTTCATTATATATATATTTAATTGTTTTATAAAATAAGCTATGCTGATTATTTGATACTTTTAGCTTATAGTTACATTAAATATGATGATTGACTATTTTATATACAATAATTTTTATATTTTATTTAATAATCATTCTATAATTTGATTAGATTACACAAGGAGATTATATGTCTTTAAAAGAATTAAAAGGACAAGGACACTGGCCAACACTACTTGCTGCGTTTTTGTATTTTGACTTTAGTTTTATGGTTTGGACTATGTTAGGACCATTAGCAACAGAAATTAGTGAGTCTTTAAAATTGACTCAAAACTTTATTATGAGTGCAGATCAGAAGGCAACATTACTTGCTATTCCTATTTTAGCAGGTGCAATACTAAGAGTTGTTTTAGGATTTTTTGTTGATAGAGTAGGAGCTAAAAAAACTGCGTTAGCTTCTCAAAGTATAGTTGTTATTGGTCTTTTCTTCGCTTATTTCAGAGGAGAAAGTATCACTTATAATGAGTTATTAATTGTGGCACTTGGTTTAGGTTTTGCAGGGGCTTCATTTGCTGTTGCTCTTCCACAAGCTGGACAATGGTATCCACCAAAACTTCAAGGTGTTGTTTTAGGACTTGCAGGAGCTGGAAATATTGGAGTTGTTATTGACTTCTTATTTGCTCCAAAAATTGCTGAAATTTGGGGATGGCAATCAGTATTTTTAGTTGGAGCTGTTTTATCTGCATTTATTTTAGTAGTTTATATGTTTATGGCAAAAGATGCACCTGAACATATTTACAAAGCTAATCCAAAAAAATTAAAAGATTATGGAAAACTATTAAAAGATAAAGATACATGGTGGTTCTGTCTATTTTATGCTATTAGTTTTGGAGGATTCGTAGGATTTGCTGGATATATGAAAGTATATTTAATGAGCACATACAAAGAAGAGATGACAGCATTTGGACTTGGAATGTTAAGTGAACCAAACGTAATGGTAACAGCTGGATACTTTGGTGCATTATGTATTTTTGCAGGAGCTGTTTTAAGACCAGTTGGTGGAGCGATTGCAGATAAAATTGGTGGAATTAGATCTTTATACTTTTTCTATGGAACAGTTTGTTTATTAGCTATAATTAATGCAACTTATAACTTACCATTTGGTGTTGCAATTTTTGTACTATTTATAATCATGGCAAATCTTGGTATGGCAAATGGAGCTGTTTTCCAATTAGTTCCTCAAAGATTTGGAAAAGATATTGGTATTATGACAGGAATCATTGGTTGTGCAGGTGGATTAGGTGGAACTGCTTTAATCAAAACTTTTGGTTGGTCAAAAGGTGCATTTGATGGATATACAGCTGGATTTATGATTTTTGCAATCGTTGTATTTGTAGCTATAATGGGTATTTCATTAGTAAAAACTAGATGGAGAACTACATGGGGAGTTCAAGCAGGAGGAAGAATATAAAAAGAGAGAAATCTCTTTTTATATTTAAATTAAAATTTTTCAAGAAGATTTTAATTTGAATATAAAAAAGGCATTAATAATATGAGCAAAAACAATATCAAAACTTCAGGTTTTTCACTAGCTAAAAGAAAAGAGTTAACAGGTGATGATTTCTATGAAATAAAACAGTTTGAAGATATGACTATTGCTGTATTATGTGATGGTGTTGGTAGTGCTCAAGAAGGAGCAATGGCTGCTAAAAAAGTAACTCAACATATAATAAATAATTTTAAAAACATTCCAAGAGTTTGGAGTATTGAAAAAGCTATTAAAGAGTTTATTAAATCAATTAATTCAATACTTTATGCACAATCCATTCATGAATATGAAAGAGCTGAATATGTAACAACTGTTACAGTATGTGTAATCAAAGGAAATAGACTTTATGGTGCAAATGCAGGAGATAGTAGAATTTATCTACTAAGAGATAATAAATTAAATCAATTATCTTACGATCATAATGAAGAAGGAATGGTAAGTGTTTTATCAAATGCTGTAGGGATAAGTCCTGAAGTTGAAGTATATTATTTTGAAAATAATATACAAAAAGATGACAAAATTCTTATGTGTAGTGATGGATTATACTCTTTAATGAGTAGTGATACACTATTAAAAAATATTCCAAATGGTGCATATCATATTGTAAAAAAAGCAAGTTCTTTAGTTGAAGAAAATCTTCCTGATGATACAACAGCTATTATTTTAGAAGTATTACAAACAGATCAAGTTGAATTAATGAAAAACCTAAAATTAGATATTCCTGAGAAACTTAAAAAAGGTGATATTATAGATGGCTATGAATTAAGATTATCTTTAATACAAAATGATAGAACTTGGGTTTGTAAAAAAAACAATCAAGAATATGTGATAAAATTTGCACCTTATGAAGCATTAGAAAATGAAGAGATTTTAGATTTATATGTAAAAGAAGCTTGGAATGCAAAAAGATTAAAAGCTGGTTTTTTCCCAAAATCATTTATTCCTAAACATAGAAGTGCAAGATATTATCTAATGACAAAATTAGATGGGATAAATCTAAAACAATACCTAAAAAAAAGAAACTTATCAGTAGATGAAGCTATAAATTTAACAAGAACCTTAATATCAATGGAAGAGTATCTTTTAAAATTTAATTTAGTTCATGGAGATATAAAACCTGAAAATATTATAGTAATTCAAAGAGATGGAAAGAAAATCTTCAAAATCATTGATTTTGGATCAATAACTGAAATTTTTTCAATTACAAATAAAGCAGGAACCCCTTCTTATTTAGCACCTGAAAGATTTACAGGTGGAACAATAAATGAAAAAACTGAAATCTTTTCTATTGGAGTTACAATATATCAATCTTTAACAGGAGCTTATCCTTATGGAGAAATTGAACCCTTTCAAAATCCTACATTTAAAATGCCTAAAAAACCTCATAAATTAAATAATGCTATTCCACAATGGTTTGAAAGTTTAATTTTAAGAGCAATAAGCACAGATGAAAATTTAAGATACTCAAACTATTCTTATATGAAATTTGAATTAGAAAATCCTCAAAAAGTAAAGCCTTATTTTGATAAGAAAACTCCTTTACTAAATAGAGATCCTTTAAAATTCTATAAATTTGGTTTTTACACACTATTACTTATAAATTTTGCACTATTTATACAGTTTTTAAAATAATTGTATAAAAAATATATAAAATAAACTTATTTCTACATTAAATTAATGATATAATCTTATAAAATATATACAATAATTTATAAAAATGAGTAAAAATGATAAAATCAGTATGTGGATATTGTGGCGTTGGCTGCGGTTTAGAATTTGAAGAAAATAAATTAATAGGCGATGTTGTTTACCCAACTAATGAAGGAAAATTATGCTCAAAAGGTGTTTCAGAATTAATAAGTATTCAAACTCCTAGTAGATTATTAAGACCTCAAATAAGAGAAAGTATAGATGATGAATTTAAAGTCTCTTCTTGGGAAAGTACTATCAATAAAATTACAACAAAAATTGCAATATCTCCAAAAGAAAAAGTAGGCTTTTATCTATCAGGTCAGCTTTTAACTGAAGATTATTATATAGCTAATAAACTAATGAAAGGTTTTTTAGGGACTAATAACGTAGATACAAATAGTAGAACTTGTATGTCAAGTGCTGTTGTTGGATATAAAAAAGCTTTAGGAATTGATTATGTACCTGTTCGAATGAATGACGTACATGATGCAAATTTACTTATTTTAGTGGGTGCAAATACAGCTGAAGCACATGTTGTTTTTCATAATAGAATCAAAGTAGCAAAAAAAGAGGGTTTAAAAATAATTGTAATAGATCCAAGATTCACTGATACTGCAAAAGTAGCTGACTTACATTTACCTATAAAACCAGGAAGCGATATTGATTTTTTTAATCTTGTATCAAAAAGAATAATTGATGAGGGATTAGTTGATGAAAAATTTGTAGAAGAAAATGTAAATAACTTTGAACTTCTAAAAAACAAATTTAAAAGAGTTCCAGTAACTAAAATGCTAAAAAGAACAGGCTTAAATGCTGAACAGTTTGAAGAGTTTTGGCAGCTTTATAAAGAGAATAAAAATATTATTACAGCTTGGACAATGGGAATAAACCAATCAGTTCAAGGTGTTGATAAAAATCTATCTATCATAAATACTCATTTATTAACAGGAAAAATATTTACAAAAGGAAATGGACCTTTTTCATTAACAGGTCAACCAAATGCAATGGGGGGAAGAGAAGTTGGTGGACTTTCAACCATGCTAGCTGTTCATTTAGGTTTTGAAAAAGAATCAATAAAAAAAGTAAATGAGTTTTGGAATACAAAAAAAGTATCAAATAAGCCAGGATTAACAGCCACACAAATGCTTGAAGCCAATCTTGATGTCTTAATTATCTGCCATACAGATCCAATTTACCATCTTCCAAATAGAAATAAAATGGAAGAATTAATAAAAAAAATTCCATTAGTAGTAGAAATAAATGCCTATGAAAACTCAGAAACTTCAAAATTTGCCCATATAAAACTACCTGCTGCTCCTTGGGGAGAAAAAGAAGGAACTCAAACAAATCTTGATAGAACAATTACAAAACAAGAAAAACTAACAAGAACATCAATTGATTGTAAAGCCGATTGGGAAATATTTCAACTTATTGCTCAAAAATTAGGATATAAAGAAGCTTTTGATTTTCAATCTTCTAAAGAGATTTTCCAAGAATATCAAGAAATGACAAAATTAAATCCACATTTAAATATTTATGAAGCATCTTATGATGATCTTTCAAAAAAACCATTTATTTGGGGAGAAAAGATAAGAGAAGATAAAGAATTCTTTACAGAAAATAAAAAAGGAAATTTATTTTTTGTTGAAAATAAACTTCTTAGTGAAAAAACAAATCTAAAGTATCCATTTACACTTCTAACAGGAAGAACAAGAGATCAATGGCATAGTGGAACAAAAACAAATCTTCCAAGAACACTACTAAAATATAAAGAATTAGATTTTTGTGAAATCAATCCAACAAATGCAAAGCAATTAAATATTGAAGATGGAGATAATATCAAAATTTCTTCAAGTAGAGGTGAAATTTATTCAAAAGCTATTGTTACGCAAAGTATAAGAATTGATACTATTTTTGTTCCTATTAGTAATAGAAATATAAATTATCTAACAAATGATTTATATGATAAAGAGTCATTACAACCTGATTATAATCAATGTGCTGTAAAAATAGAAAAAGTTTAGTTTTTCTTAGGATTACATTAATTTTTATATAATCGGTTATAATTTAATATATTTTGTATATTAAATATGCATTTTATTTTTAATTTTACCTTATAAAACTGATAAAATAACTTCATAAGATAAAAACTTGGGAGTTATTAATATGAAAGTTTTAGAAGAAGCATATCAATTAAGAAATAAAAAAATCAATAAAATTGAAAAATTAAAAGAAGAGCAAAAAGCCTTAGATTTTTGGAATGATTTTGAAAATATTTGTAATGGTAAATATGAAGATTTAAAGGAAGTTCATGAAAAACACCTATTAAAATGTTTTGGTATTTATGACAAAGGTTCAAGTGATAGTTTTACAATTAGAATTAGAATTCCTTTAGGACAATTAACTCTAGAACAAGCTTCAAAATTTTCACAAGTTGCCCATAAATATGGTAAATCTACTATTGATTTAACAACAAGAGGTCAAGTTGAATTTAGACACCTAAATTTACATGAACTCCCAACTGTATTAAAAGAGCTTGAATCAGTGGGAATTACTACTTTTCAAACTGCAGGAGATAATTTCAGAGGAGTGATTACTTCACCTTTTGATGGATATTCAAAAACATCTTTAATCACATGTGAAAGTTTAGTACAAGATATTCAAGATGTATTTTTAAAAAATGAAGAGTATATAGGAACGCTTCCTAGAAAATTTAATACAGGAATTTTAGGGGATACTGTAAATGACTGTAATATTTTTGGACAAGATTGTGCTTTTGCATTAGCTTCAAAAGATGATGAACTTGGATTTAACTTATATCTTGGCGGTAAAGTTGGAGTTCAAGCAAGACCTTTAAACTTATTTATAAAACCTACTCAAGTAAAAGAAACATTTAAAACAATTGTTGATTTATTTAAAAAATATGGATTTAGAGATAATAGAAACAAAAATAGAATAACTTACTTTTTAGATGAAATTGGCATTGAAGAGTTTGAAAAAGCTATTATAGAAACTTCTGGTATTGCTTTAAAAACAGCAGGAAAACTTCTTGTAAAAGATGAGTATAAAATAAATAAAGATGCAACAATCAAATTAAAAGATGATAAAACAGCTGTTTATTTCCCAATTCCTTCTGGAATATTCAATAGTAAAGATTTACATTGTGTAACAAAACTTATGGAAGAAACAGAATCAGTTTTAAGATTAACTCATGAACAAAGCTTTTTTTTAATAAGCGATGATAAGTATGTTCAAAGAATAAAAGAGTTTCAAATATTTAAAAAATATGATTCTTACCATAATATTTACTTCAATAACCAAATTGCATGTGCAGGGGTAAATGAATGCTCTTTTGGTGTAATTCCTAATAAATCAGATGCTATAAATATGGCTGTATATCTAAATCAATATGTGCCAATAGAAGATGCGAAAATAAGAATGTACTGGTCAGCATGTCCAAAAGGATGTGGAGTTCATGGTGTTGCTGATATCGGATTTGAAGGTGCTAAAGCAAAAGATGAAAATGGTGAATTTTGTGATGGTGTAAAAATATTCATAGGAGGGAAAGCTACAACTTCAATCCTAGAAGCTAGACAATTAAGCAAAGCAATTCCAATTCCTAAAGCTCAAGAAGTAACAAGAGAATTATTAAGTATTTATAAAACACAAAGAATAAATAATGAATCATTTGAAAGCTTCGATTCAAGAGTTTTATCACTTCTATCAATAGAAGAGATACAAGAAAAAGTTGGATTATAAAATGAGTACAAATGAACAAACACCATTAGAGAGTTTTTTAGCACATAAAGCAGACACCTCTATGCAATGTGGAAACTACTCAATAGATATACCAAAACCCAAAGAAGGAGAACAATATAGATTTCACTTTGATGCGGTTGCTTGTATTGGATGTCATTGTTGTGAAGTTGCATGTAATGAGCAAAATGGAAATGATGCAGATATAAAATGGAGAAGAGTAGGAGAAACTCAAAGTGGAATTTTTCCTAATGTAAAAAATCACTTTAACTCAATGTCATGTAATCACTGTATCGAGCCTGAGTGTTTAATAGGATGCCCAACAAACTCATATATAAAATTTGATAATGGTATTGTTTTTCATGATGATGATTCTTGTATTGGATGTCAATACTGTACTTGGAACTGTCCATATGAAGTTCCAGTATTCAATGTTGATAGAGGAATAGTAACTAAGTGTCATATGTGCCATGAAAAACTAGATGTTGGTCAAACTCCTGCTTGTGTACAAGCCTGTCCATCAGGAGCAATTGCTATTGAAATAGTAAATGTAAAAGAATGGTTAGAAAAAGATATGGCAGAATTTGGAATCGCTCCAAATCTTCCTGATATTGATATCACAAAACCAACAACAAGATATACGATAAATGAAACACAAGATATGACACCTGCTGATGCTCATATAATAAAACCAAATCATAGTGAATGGCCTTTAGTATTTATGACAGTTTTAACTCAAATCTCATTTGGTGGTTTTGCAGCTTTAGTTTTAGGAGAATTTATAAATTTTCTTGGCTTTGATTTAGCAGCTCCATCATTAGCTATGATTATTGCAGTATTTTTACCAGCTGCCATTGGATTGCCTTTATCTGCACTTCATTTAGGTCGCCCTATTTTAGCCTATACTGCTATGAAAAATATCAAAACTTCATGGCTTAGTAGAGAAGCTTTAGCTTTAGGATTATATGCAGGAGGACTAACTTTTTTAATTGCCCTATTCTTCTTTGAAGTTTCGCAAGGGTTTAGATTTTTTATAGAACTAGGTGTTTTAGCTCTTGGTATTTATGGTATTTATGCCCAATCTATGATTTATAGAATCAAAGCGCGACCATCTTGGAATAAAGAAGAGACTACAAAAATATTTTTCTATGTTTCATATATTGGATTATTACTTATCTCTTTGATTTTAGTTTTAAATGAACAGTTTACAACAGCAGGTGTTGTTCTACCATTTGCTTTATTTATTGCATATTTTCAATATGAAGAGTTAAAAAAACAAACAGATTTTTATCTGAATCTAGATGATAAAACTAAAAACTTTTATCAACTAAATAAAACAAAAATCTTATATGAAAAACATTTTGCTAAACATACAGATTTTAGAGCTAGGTCTTTATATATAGGAGCGTTAGGATTACCATTACTTGCTATGTTATTACTTGCAAGTGGGAATTATTCTACAACAATATTAGTTTTAACTCTTTCACTTATTATTTCATTTTCAAGTGAAATTGTATCAAGACTTTTATTTTATAAAACAGCAGTTGCACTGGGACTTGCTGGAAATTTCTTCGCAGGGAATCAAAGAGGTAGTCATGATAAATAAATTAAAAAATTTCAATCTAAAAGATTTTTTAGGTGTAGATATAAAAAATGAAAAATATGCACTTACTGATGATAAAAAATTTGGAAAAGTAGCTCTTGCTAAAGCTCCTGATAAATGGGTTCGTTCAACTTGTGGATATTGTGGTGTTGGATGTGGACTTTATATTGGTGTAAAAGATGGAAAGCCAGTTTATACAAAAGGAGATCCTGCTCATCCTGTAAACAAAGGA
Source organism: Arcobacter sp. s6 (assembly GCF_040884245.1). Taxonomy (NCBI): domain Bacteria; kingdom Pseudomonadati; phylum Campylobacterota; class Epsilonproteobacteria; order Campylobacterales; family Arcobacteraceae; genus Arcobacter; species Arcobacter sp. s6. The sequence continues at coordinate 20,630 of NZ_JBEVTN010000017.1, forward strand.
ACTCTTTGCCCAAAGGGTTTAAGTGAACATGAAATGGTTTTAAGTGACAATAGATACACAAGTCCAATGGTTCGTAAAAATGGACAATTAGTGTCTTCAACTTGGGATGAAGCATTTAAAACGACAAGTGATAAATTTAAAGAGATTCAAGCTAAATATGGAAATGGTGCTGTTTCAATAGTATCAACAGGACAACTTCTAACAGAAGAGTTTTATACACTTGGAAAGTTTATTCAACTAGGGCTTAAAACAAATAACTACTGTGGAAATACTACACTTTGTATGGCAAGTGCAGTTATGGGATATAAACAAACATTTGGAAGTGATGGTCCTGTTGGTGCTTATGAAGACTTTTCCCATGCTGATGTTATAATGCTAATTGGTGCTAATATTGCAGATAATCATCCTATTTTAAAACTTCATATTGCAAAAAACAAAAAAATCACTGGTAAAAAACCAACTATAATAGTAGTTGATCCGAGATTTTCAAAACTGCAAATATGGCTGATATGTATGTTCCTATAAATCCTAGAAGTGATTTGGCTCTTATGAATACCCTTTGTTACATTATTTTAGAGCAAGGTTGGGAAAATGAAAAATTTATTGCTGAGCGCACAAGTGGATATAAAGAGTTTAGAAAACATATTTTTGAGAACTATAAACCACAAGATGTAGCAAATATTACAGGTATTGATGTAAAAGATTTATATGAATTAGCAAGAGTTTATGCAAAGGCTGATAAAGCTATGAGTGCATGGACAATGGGAGTAAATCAAAGCTCAATAGGAACTGATACAGTAAGTGCAATTTGTAATTTAGCTTTAATTACTGGAAATCTTGGAAAGCAAGGTGCAACTGCGCTATCTATTACTGGACAATGTAATGCTATGGGTACAAGGGAAACTGGTTTTACCTCATCACTACCAGGATATAGAAATTTTGCAAGCTCTTATGATAGGCAAGAGTATGCAACACTTGTAAATGTTCCAGTTGAAGATGTTCCAACAAAAAGAGGATACTCATATCCACAAATTATAGATGCTATTGAAAGTGGAGAAATAAAAGCTTTATGGTTAGTTGCTACTAATCCATTGGTATCATTTCCTGATCAAAAAAGACTTAGACGTGCGCTAAATAAACTTGAACTTCTTGTAGTACAAGATGCCTTTAAAAGTGAATCATCACTAAAAGCAGATGTGGTATTTTCTGCTGCCACTTGGAGTGAAAAAGAAGGAACTTATACAAATAGTGAAAGAAGATGTAACTATGCAAGAAAAGCTGTTGAGCCACTTGCAGATACAAAAAGTGATTTTCATATTGTATTAGAGTTTTCAAAATATTTTGAAGGTGTAAATGAAAAGCTATTCCCAAATTGGGAACAACCAATAGATGCCTTTAATGAATGGAAAAAAGTTAGTTCTGGAAGACTTTGTGATTACTCAGGTATGAGTTATAAACTAATCGAAGAACTAGGAGGAATCCAATGGCCATGTAATGAAAAGTATCCAAAAGGAAAAGCAAGACTATATGATGAAGATATGCCTTGTCCTACGGATGATGGAAAAGCAAAACTTTTAGCTCTTGATTGGTTACCATTAAGTGAGCCTTGCAATATCTCTTTTCCACTTACACTAAATACAGGAAGAACCGTAGAACAATGGCACACGAGAACAAAAACAAAAACTATCTCAATACTAAATGATCTTGCACCTGAAGCTTGGATTGAGATCAATCCTCTTGATGCAAAAAAACTAGAAGTTTCAAGTGGAGATAGAATAGATATAAGTTCTATTAGAGGAAGAATAAGTGATATTATCGTAAGAGAATCACAAAATATAAGACAAGGAAGTATCTTCGTACCATTTCACTATAACGAGCAACTAATAAATACAATCACAAAAGCAGAGTTTGACCCAAAATCCTTTGAGCCAAATTTCAAACAATGTGCTGTTCAACTTCATAGTGCTAAAGTTCCAAATGGAATAAAACTAAAAGAACAAGAAATAAGTGGAGTATTGGAGCATATTGTTATAAAAAATGAATCAATTTTAGTTCAAAAAGCTTCAGAAAGTTCAAAATTAAAGATTAAAGATTAAGCATTATTGCTTAACCTTTTTTACTTAAAAACTCTCACTTATCTAAAAGGAGGCCCCGGTTTTATTATAATAGGAGCTGGTGCTACTACAGGAGGTGGAGCTGGTAAAAACCAAAAATGACAACATCCAGATAAAAGAATAGTTATTATAATTGAAAATATTAGTAATATTAACTTTTTCATTTAAACTCCATATAATTTATTTTATAAACAAATTATTTCATATAAAATTAAATGTATTTAAAATACAAAGTTAATGAAATTAAAATTTAGGAAGAATCATTTCAAGCGATACCCAACACCTGAAATATTCACAACATAATCCTGCCCTATTTTTTTTCTTAAGTCCCTAACTACACTTCGTATGGCAGATAAACTCATAGAGTCACTTCCCCATACTTGATACTCTATCTCTTCATAGGAAAAAGTTTTATTTATATCACTACATAAAAGTTTCATTAAAAGAGTTTCTTTTTTATTTAAGTGTAGTTCTTCACCTTCAAATATAATTTGATTTTTATTTAAATCAAAATACATATTTGTTTGAAGCTCTACACTTAAAGGAAGTAACTTATCTATCTTTTGAAAATATGCATTAAAAGCTTCAAAAAGTTCATCTTCTGTTATTGGTTTTATTATGTATCTATCTATTCCACTATGTAAAGCTTTTATTAGAAATTCCGTATCTGTATGCGCTGATACTATTATTGTATATGCATTACTAGCTCTTTTTTGAACTTCTGATAATAACTCAAAACCTCCCATATTTGGCATTTTTAAATCTGTCATTACAATATCAGGTAGATAGTTTTCATACTTATCTAAACCATCATATCCATCAATAGCTACATAAACTTCTTTAAAAAAAAATTTCAACATTGAAGCTATATTTTCTCTTATTACTTTTTCATCTTCAACTAATAAAATTGTTTTGTTTTTTAATCTTTCAAGTGTTTGCATTTTCATCCTTTTTTATAGGTAGACAAATTATAAAACTTGCTCCATTTTTTAAGTTTCTAACTTCTAAACTTCCTTGCATATGTTTTTGAATAATTTCCTTTGAAATATATAGACCAATCCCTGTTCCTTGATGCTGTTTTGTTGTGAAATATGGTTCAAAAATTCTATTTATATATTTTTCTTCTACTCCTCCACCATTATCATTTATTTCACAATATATGTATTCGTCATCTTGTGAAATATGAATTTCAATTCTTGGAATTTCAACCTTTCTTTCAATTAAAACATCTTTTGCATTTGATATTAGATTTAAAACAACCTGTGAAAACTCATTTGCATAACCATAAACTGTAATCATTCTTGAGCAAAATATTTGAAGGTTTATATTATTGTAAAGCAGAGATTCTTGGGAAATTTTATACGCTTTTTTAACTTCATTTTTTAAATTAAAATACTCTTTTTCTTTATTTGGTTTAAAAAAGTTTCTAAAGTCATCAATAGTTTGAGACATATATTTAAGCTGTTCATTTGCTTCACTCATTCTTTCATCTAAAAACTTTTTATCTACACCTTGAGAAATTGCTGTCCATTTGATATTCATCATTATGGCACTTACAGCACTGATAGGTTGACGCCATTGATGAGCTATATTTCCAATCATTTCTCCAAGGGCTGCTAGTTTTGATTGCTGTATTAAAAGATTCTCTTTTTCCCTTTGTTTTTCGATTTCTTCTTTTACTTTATTATGTAATGTTTGATTAAAATCATCAAGCTCTTTTACTTTTATTTCCAATGATTCATTTAGTTTTGAGATTTTTTGCTCATTTAATCTTTTTGTATATTCATGTATAAGTAGAGTAATAATTGCTCCAATTGCAGCAATTATTAGAAAAATTATAGTTTGTTCTTTATCTTTATTTATCTCATTTAGTTGTTCAAACTCTTTTTTTACATCAAAAGTTACACTAATTCCACCTCTTATATCACCCACTTTATAACCTTGTGCAGCATGACAAAGAAGACATTCTTGCTCAGTTTTAAGTGCACCCATAAATTTAAACTCATTATCTTTTATTTCCCACCAATATGGAATACTTGGATCTTTGTCAAACTGATCTAAAATCTTTCTTTCATCTTCATCTGGAGCATTGTTTTTATTTATTAATTTATTACTTGTTATTTTTAGTTTAAAGCCATCTCGTTTGCTTGCTATATCAGATATTTGTCTTGTCATAAATGCAGGATTTACCCAAACCATTGTTTCACCATTTTCAGATTTTATTGAGTTTGGATTTAAGTATGGATTTGGTTCTAGCTTTTCAGATTTTACATAAACACCATCGTATTGGGCATTCCAATGTCTCATATCTACTATTAAATCAAAAATTGCAATAGCTTTACTTTTTAAACTATCAGTTAAAAGTTGTTCTTGAACAGTATAAGAATTTTTTATGGTGTAACCTATTATAAAAAATAGTGACAGTAAAAAAAACATAAATAAATAGATGATTGATTTTTTAATTATTTTACCTTTTTATTTTTATTATAAATAAATATAAACAATTTATATTTTCTTGATTGTCTATAATTTATACAGAAAAATCTATTTTTCACATTTTTTTCCTCACTTTTCTTGTTTTAATTCTTTATGTAAAAAATAAGACTACAAGAAACAAAAAAGGAGATTATTATGGCATATATAGAACCATCTGAATTTGCTACTAAAATGGTAGATGCTGGTGAACAGAAGATTTACATGTCTACAAAAGATACATTAATTAGAGCGTATATGGCAGGAGCTATTTTAGCACTTGCTGCAGTTTTTGCAATTACGGTTGCCACACAAACGGCTAATCCTTTATTAGGAGCATTATTATTTCCAGTTGGATTTATTATGTTATACCTAATGAAATTTGATTTATTAACAGGTGTATTTACATTAGTTCCATTAGCATGGATTGATAAAAGACCAGGAGTTACAATTGGTCAAATTCTAAGAAATTGGGGATTAGTTGCACTTGGTAATTTTGGAGGTGCATTTACAGTGGCTGTTATGATGGCATTTGTATTTACTTATGGATTTAATACAGATGGTGGAGCAATTGCTGCAAAAGTTGCAACCATTGGTGAGTCAAGAACAGTTGGTTATGCTGCACATGGATTTGATGGATGGTTAACGGTATTTATTAGAGGAATGTTATGTAACTGGATGGTTTCTATGGGTGTTGTGGGAGCTATGATTTCAACTTCTGTTTCTGGTAAATGGTTAGCAATGTGGATGCCAATTATGCTGTTCTTCTACATGGGGTTTGAACACTCTATTGTAAATATGTTTTTATTTCCTTTCTCTTTAATTATGGGTGGTAACTTCACAATCTCTGATTATTTATTATGGAATGAATTACCAGTTGCTTTAGGTAACTTAGTTGGTGGTTTAGTGTTTGTTGGTTTAGCGATTTATTATACACACGTTAAAACAGGAACGAAAAGAACTTTAAGTAAATAATACTTAACTCATGGGCAAAGCCTATGAGTTATATATAAAAACTTATTTATGGTGATTTTTCAAGCCTTTACAAATATAAAGGCTTTATAAAATTACTAAAAAGTAGTGAAATGAATAATCAATTAAAAGTATCAATAGGTCAATATTCAACGAAAGGTCGAAAAGAAATAAATCAAGACTTCCATGATGTACATATTCCAAATGAACCTCAACTTACAAGTAAAGGTGTAGCAATTGCAATTGCCGATGGAATTAGTAGTAGTGAAGTAAGCCAAGAAGCTAGTAAGATTTCTGTAGTTTCATTTTTAGAAGATTATTTCTCAACTAGTGACTCATGGACTGTAAAAAAATCTGCACAAACAGTAATGGCTGCCACAAACTCATGGTTATATTCTCAAAATAGACAAGATAAATATCACTTAGATTTAAACAAAGGTTATGTATGCACATTTAGTGCAATGATTATAAAATCAACTACTGCACATATTTTTCATATGGGTGATGCTAGAATCTATAGAATAAGAAATGAAAATATTGAAATTCTTACAACAGATCATAGAGTTTGGATTTCAAAAGAAAAAAGTTATCTAAGTCGTGCTATGGGAATGGATACAAATCTAAATGTAGATTATGAAAAAATAGATGTTGAAGTAAATGATATTTTTCTTTTAATGACAGACGGAATTTATGAATATGTATCGAATGAAACACTAATCAAAATAGTAAATGAAAATATTGAAGATTTACAAGTTGCTGCAAAGATGATTTCTGATTTAGCCTATGTAAATCAAAGTGATGATAACTTAACAATTCAAATTTTAAAGGTTGATAATCTTGCTTTAAAAAATGTAGATGAAATTCAAAAGCAAGTGAATAAAAGAATTTTACCTCCTATTTTAGAAGCTCGAATGACATTTGATGGATATGAAATTATAAGAGAATTAAGTCATAGCAGTAGAAGTCATATTTACCTTGTAAAAGATATTCAAAGTCAAGACTTACTTGCATTAAAAATTCCATCAATTGATTTAAAAGATGATTTAGCATATCTTGAAAGATTTATGTTAGAAGAGTGGATAGCACGTAGAATCAATAATGAAAATGTAGTTAAATCCTATATTTCAACTAGGGAAAGTGATTATCTTTATAATATCACTGAATATATTCAAGGTCAAACACTAAGCCAATGGATGACTGATAATCCAAAAGCAAAAATAGAAATAGTAAGAGACATAGCACAGCAAATTGCAAAAGGCTTAAATGCTTTTCATAAGCTAGAAATGATACATCAAGATTTACGACCTCATAATATAATGATTGATTCAAATAACTGTGTGAAAATAATTGATTTTGGAGCAACAAGAGTTGAAGGATTAATTGAATCAAATATCAACTTAGAACAAGAAAATCTCCAAGGAACAGCACTTTATTCTGCACCTGAGTATTTTTTACAAGAAAATGGAACTTCTAAAAGTGATTTATTTTCATTGGGAGTTATTGTTTACCAAATGTTATCAGGTGAACTTCCATATGGAGTTCAAGTTGCAAGATGCCAAAATAAAACAGCTCAAAATAGATTGGTTTACAAATCTTTATATCCTAAATTTCCAGTATGGATTGATGAAACTTTAAAAAAAGCCTTACAAGTAAATCCAAATAAAAGATACGATCAAATATCAGAATTTATATATGATTTATACCATCCAAATAAAAAATATCTAAATAAAAAGAAAGCTGCAATAATAGAAAGAAATCCTGTGATTTTTTGGCAAGGAATATCTTTTGTACTATTTCTTATCATTTTATTACTCATCATTAAATAATAAAAATTTAATGTAAAACAAAGCATAAAAAAGCATTTTAAATATCAAACAATAAAATAATGCCTAATATTTAATTTAAATTTAAGTTAATTGATTATTTTATATACATATTTTTCTACAAAAACTTCAAGTAATTTGACATAATTATCATAGAAGAAAAAAAAGGAATACTTATGAAAGAGAAATTAGTAGTTATCGGAAATGGAATGAGTGGACTTCGAACCATCGAAGACCTTTTAGAATTAAAAAAAGATAAATATGATATTACAATTTATGGTGAAGAACCATATGTAAATTACAATAGAATTATGTTGTCATACATACTTTCAGAGGAAAAAACTTTTGAAGATACAATTATAAATCATCAATCTTGGTATGAACAAAATAATATCACTTTAAACAAAGGTGATAAAGTAATTTCTATTGATAAAACTAATAAAACAATCACTAGTGCAAGTGGAAAAATTGAATCTTATGACAAACTTCTAATAGCAACTGGTTCAAATGCTTTCGTTCCTAAAACAAAAGGAAGTGAACTTGAAAATGTAATTGCTTTTAGAACAAAAGCTGATGTTGATTCTATTATGGGAACAATATCAAAAGATAAAACAGCAGTTGTGGTAGGAGGTGGACTTCTTGGACTTGAAGCTGCTTATGGTATTGCAATGCATGGAATAAAAACTGTTTTAGTTCATAGAAGCTCTTCGATTTTATCACAACAACTTGACTCAACAGGAGGAAGACTTTTACAAAAAAACCTTGAATCTTATGGAATAGAGTTTAAATTGAACACAACTATTGAAGAAATAAGCGGTGAAAAAACTGTTGAAAAAGTAAGCTTTACTGATGGAACATCTGTTGATTCAAATTTAGTAGTTTTTGCAACTGGAATTATCCCAAATAAAGCTTTAGCTTTGGATGCTTCGCTTGAATGTAATAAAGGAATTGTTGTAGATGACTTCTTAAAAACAAGTGATGATTCAATTTTTGCTATTGGAGAATGTGTTGAACATAATGGAAATACATATGGATTAGTAGCGCCACTTTATGAGCAAGCAAAAGTTTTAGCAAAAGTACTTGCAGATAAAAAAACAGAAGCTTATGAAGGCTCAACTTTATCAACAAGACTCAAAATTTCAGGTGTTGATCTGTTTAGTGCTGGTGATTATTTAGGTGATGTTACAACTGAAGATTTAATCTTACTTGATGAAAAAGTGGGTGTTTATAAAAAACTTGTAATTTATGATAACAAAATCATTGGTGTAGTTTTATACGGAGATACAGCCGATGCTTCTTGGTATTTAAAACTATTAAAAGAGCATACTGATATTTCAGATTTACGAACTAAGATATTATTTGGAAAATCAGCACTTTCAGGGGATGCAGGTCATGGAGGAAATGATATAAATGCTATGAGTGATGATGAAGAAGTTTGTGGATGTAATGGTGTTTGCAAAGGTGATATCGTAAACGCTATTAAAGAAAAAGATTTAAAATCTCTTAGTGATGTAAAATCTTGTACAAAAGCTGGAGCTTCATGTGGTTCTTGTTTAGGCCTAGTTGAACAAATTTTAGTAAATACATTAGGTGATGAGTATAATGCAAGTGAAGAGGGAATTTGCTCTTGTACAACACTTGGACATAAAGATATTAAAAAAACTATTAATGATGGCGAATTTAAAACTGTTTATGATGTTTTTAAAGAACTTGAATGGAAAACACAAGATGGTTGTTCGAAATGCCGACCTGCTGTAAACTATTACTTATTAGTTAAATATAACGATGATAAATATAAAAATGATAGAAGATCTGCTTTAGTAAATGATAGAATGTATGCAAATATCCAAAAAGATGGTACTTATTCAGTAGTTCCAAGAATTTGGGGAGGACTTACTTCACCTCAAGAATTAAAAGATATTGCGGATATTGCAGTTAAATATGATGTACCAACTGTTAAATTTACAGGTGGTCAAAGACTTGATATGCTTGGAGTTAAAAAAGAACAACTAGAGCCTATGTGGAAAGATTTAAATGATTGTGGCTTTGTATCAGGGCAAGCTTATGCAAAAGGGTTAAGAACAGTTAAAACTTGCGTTGGTAATACTTTTTGTAGATTTGGAACACAAGACTCTATGAATATGGGTATTAAACTAGAAAAATTAACTTGGGGTTCATGGACACCACATAAATATAAAATTGCAGTATCAGGATGTCCAAGAAATTGCGCTGAAGCTACTATCAAAGACTTCGGTATTATTGGTGTTGATTCTGGTTGGGAAATTCATGTTGCTGGTAATGGTGGTATCAAAGTTAGAGTTACTGATTTCTTATGTAAAGTAGAAACAGATGAAGAGTTATTTGAATATACAAAGGCTTATATGCAATTTTATAGAGAAGATGCATATTATTTAGAAAGAACTGCTCATTGGATTGAAAGAGTTGGATTACAATATGTAAAAGATGTTATGTTTGATAAAGAAAAAAGAGAATATTACGCAAAAAGATTTGAAATATCACAAAAATCAGCACAAGTAGACCCTTGGGCAAAAGCTATTGAAGATGGAACTACAAAAGAGTTTACATCAATAGTAATTAATCCAGAAGAATCTCATAGTTTTGAAGCAAAGGAAATATAAATGTCAAAATGGTACAAAATTACAGAAGTTGAGAATATACCTTTAATGGGTTCAAGAAAAGTAGAAATTGGTGATATTGAGATTGCAATTTTTAAAACAAGAGATGGTTCTATTTTTGCAATAAATAATATTTGTCCCCACAAAAAAGGAAAATTAAGTGAAGGATTAGTTCATGAAAAAATAGTAACTTGTCCTTTACATAACTGGGAAATAGACCTAGCAAGTGGTGAAGCTTTAGGAAATGATACTGGTTGTACGAATGTTTATGAAAATAAAATTGAAGAGGGATTCATTTTTCTTAACATTTAAAAAGATTATTTAATGTATAATATATCCCTTAAATTTACTTAACGGGAGGTTATTTTTGAAAAATAAATCTATTTTTTTATTTTTAATATTGTCAGTTTTGGTTTTAATTGCTTGTTTTTTAGCAAATAATATTGCTTTATGGATTGTATCAATAGTTGTTATTGGAATATGTTCTTTTTTATTATTTGATTTAAATAAAAATTTTTCAAAAATTAAAACAGAATTAGAAGAATTAGAGAAGAGATGCGAAGTAAAAGATATAAGTGCTAATGAAGACAATGAAATAAGAAATGAAATAATAGATGTTTTAGAAAAACTAAAAATAGGTTTTCTAGGTTATAAAATACAAAAAATGCCGAATGATCCTAAAGTTGCAAAAGTTGCAAAACTTATAAATGAAAGTATGGATAAATTTAATCAAGATATTGATTATTCACTTGAAATATTAACAGAATATGGAAATGCAAATTTTGCATATGAAGTAAAAACTTCTAATCTAAGTGGGAAGACAGGTTCTTTATTATTGGGGATTAGAGCATTAGGAAGTTCTGTTTCTGAGTTTATTGCATTGATTAACATAACTGCAAATGCATTAAATGAAAATGTTGAAACTCTAACAGTTGCTTCAAATAATTTATCTGTTTCTTCAAATCAACAAGCAGCATCACTTGAAGAAACAGCTGCTGCACTAGAAGAAATTACAAGTACAATAATAAACAATACAGAAAATACAAACAAAATGGCTATTTTTGCAAAAGAAGTTAACATAGCAACAAATGAAGGAAGAAAACTAGCAGATGAAACTGCATTATCAATGGAAGAGATTAATGTTCATGTAAATGAAATTAATAATGCTATTGTTTTAATCGATCAAATTGCTTTCCAAACAAATATCCTTTCATTAAATGCAGCTGTTGAAGCTGCAACTGCTGGAGAAGCTGGACGTGGATTTGCAGTTGTTGCAGGAGAAGTACGTAATCTTGCAGCAAGAAGCGCTGATGTTGCAAAAGAGATTAAAAACTTAGTTATAAATGCAACATCAAAAGCAAATCATGGAAAAGAAATAGCATCTCAAATGATTGAAGGTTATTCAAAATTAAACAATAATATAAATAATACAATTGATTTAATAAACAGTATAACAGAAGCTAGTAAAGAACAACAAGCAGGAATTGAACAAATTAATGATGCAGTAACTGAACTTGACCAAGCAACACAACAAAATGCCCAAGCAGCATCTGATATAAATATTATGGCAAAAGAGATACAATCATTGTCTTATAAACTATTAGAAACAGCAAATCATGCAAAATTTGATAAAAAAGCACTTGAACAAGTTTGTGATATGGACTTAACTATGTTTTTAAATAGATTGAAATTAAATCACGTAAATTTTAAAAATAACAATTGTGTTAAATTAGGTTCAAAAACAACGTGGACTGTTGTAAAAGAAACAGAGTGTGAACTAGGGAAATGGATTATACAATCAGAAGAAAAAAATGAAGAATTCACAAAAACACAAAATTGGCAACATTTAAAAGAAGTTCACTTAAATGTGCATAAAGGGATGCAAGATATTATTATAGAAAATGCAAATAATTCTAATAATGAAGTTTTAGCAAAACAAGCCCATGCACTTGATGAATCAATCTCAGATGTATTTTGGATGATTCAACAAGTAAAAAGAGATAACTGCGTTTAGAAGAGTAAGAACACTCTTCTAAACACTCCTACTATTCCTCACTATTTTTCCAATAAATGCTCATATTTTTTATCTGTTAAAAGTTTCATAAAAGCCACCAAAGCTTCATTTTTTCTATCACTTTGCGCTTTTGCTTTTAACTCTTTTAAAGATATTGTTTCTTTAACTTCAGGTTCATCCCAAGCTTTATTTGTTTCAGGATTAATATTTCTATCTTTATTGTTATATTTATCATAAAACTCTACTACAGTTTTTAAATCAGAAAATACACCATTATGCATATAAGGTGCTGTAACTGCTACATTCCTAAGTGTTGGAACTTTATGCTTTCCTTTTTCATTTATATCATTTACAAGGGTATTTGCAAGTAATCCATCATCTATAACTTTTACACCATTTTTAGTTCTTAAACTATTATTTGCAGGTGTTCCAATATTATGAAATTCATAGTTTGTAAATGTTTCACCCTCTTTATCTTCACCTTTTAAAACATGGCAAGTAGCGCATGAGTTATTGTTATTTGAAAAGAATATTGATTTTCCTAAGTCCTCAAGAGCTGTTAAATCATATTCACCTTTTAAATATCTATCATATTTTGAATCAAATGGTGAAAAAGTATCAGTTCTTTCAAATGAAGCTATAACTTGAGTTAAAGCATCATAGGCTTTTTCATCATCATTTAAAATATCATTTCCAAAAAGACTTTTAAATGAACTTACATAAAACTCATTTTCTTTGATTCTATCAACTACATCTTTTTTACTAGCCATTCCCATTTCAATTGGATTTAATGGTGGGCCACCTGCTTGCTCTTCTAAAGTAGAGGCTCTACCATCCCAAAACTGTCCACCTATATATTTTTGTTTCTTTTCATCAAAATGAAACTTAGGGGAAAACTTAGCATATGAAGCTGTTGGAGCTTGTCTATCACCTAGTGATTTATTATCATCTCCAAGTGATGCCATTTTTGAGATTCCATTGTCTCTATCATCTGCAAATCCTGCATTTGGATTGTGACATGTGGCACATGATTGTGTTCTATTAAATGATAAATTTTTATCAAAAAACAAGACCTCTCCCAAAGTCTCTTTTGATATATCCTCATTTGCACTTAAGCTTATACTTGTTCCTAGAAAAAATATAAACATAAATTGTTTTAAATTTTTCATTAATCCTCCTTTTTTTTATTAAATTTATAAATGGTCTTAAAATTAAATCTTTTAACGAAAGATAATCTTTCATTTGATCAACTCTTAATCCAAATTTCATAACTTTTACACTATTTGATAAACAAAGTGTTCCAAAAACTCTGTCCCAAATAGCAATATATCCACCATAATTTTTATTAAAATGTTTTTTACTGTGGTGTATTTGATGCTGTTTTGGTGAAATAAACCACTTTTCTATAAATCTTCCATAAGAAATAGGAACATGTGAATGTCTCAAGTTTGAACCTATTAATGAAAAGAAAAACAAAAAAGCATTAACACCTAAAACCATGTAAATATCAATCAATGCACCAAATAAATAGATAAAGATCCCTGTAACTATTCCAATACTAAAAGAATATCTCAATCCAAAAAGAAAGTTTTCAACAGGATGAACCCTATAAAAAGTAATAGGAGTTAGAACTTTTGCACTGTGATGAACTTTGTGAAATTCCCATAAAAATGGAATCGTATGTAAAAATCGGTGAAGCCAATATCTTGTAAAATCGCTTACTAAAAAAAGTGTTATGGTATATAATAATATTATTTCTCCATAAGAAAAAAAGCTATTTTCAAAATAATCAAACTGTTTATACAAAAATCTATTTACCTCTAAGGCGATTGTTTTTGCACTTATAATAAAAGGTATCAATAAAAACAGATTTATAAAATAAGATAAGAAAAAATAGTAATAATCTAGCTTTGCACTTGGATGTAACCAAAGTTTTGAAGATGTGATTAATCTATTATTTTTTTTCGTAATATAAAAATAAATTATTGCTATAAGTATTGAACTTAATAAATACCCCCAATACAGTCTTTTATCAGGATTTATTAAATATTCAAATGCAAAAAAATCAACAGTTGTAAAGTTCAATTTTTAATCTCCATCAGCGTCTAAAATTTTTCCAACAATACTTAATTGTTCAATCAAAGATACATAATATGCGTTATGTAAATCTTTTGCCATAGTAAATAATTTATTTGCTTTTGTGAAATCATCTTTCGGAAGAATTTTTAACTCTGCTTTCATCTCAGCAATTTTATCAATAACAAATAATAATTGAATTGCAGCACCTTTATCCATAGCAAATCCTGCAAAATCATCATACTTATGTTTTAAAACAACTTCATTGTGTGCATCTAAAATAGCATCAATAGCAGCAAAAGAGTTTTGACTTAAAAAGTACTCTGCTCTATCATTTTTTGCATCATTTTTATACTTACTTGAATTTCCACTTGCATTTCCAATTCTCCACTCTTTCAATCTATAAGAACTTGCAATTAATGAATTAAGAATTAAAGCATTTTCCCATTTTTCATCTTTTGGTTTTACTGTTAAATAGTTTTTATAAACTTCATTTATATTTTCTAAATGAGAAATAATAGAATCTAAAATCACAACACTAATCTCTTTTTGTCTTTGTGAAATTTCTTTATTAGAAAAAAGTACATATTCTAAAGCATTTATAGTTTTAAATGAGTTTTTAAATAAAGCTGTTTTTGGCTCATCTTTTGATTCTATTACCCTTTGCATTTGAGAACTCAAATCTTCCTTTAGATTATTGAAAACATCAATATATCTTGGAGTATCAAGATAATCTTCATCTAAATCACCTGCTAAATATAAGGCTTCTACTTTTTTCCATGATTTTAGAAAATTTGTAAAATTCTTTTCATTTAATTCATTTTTCAAAATATTTGCATCATCTATTGTTTTTTGAACATTTGGGATTGATACATTATTTATCACATTTATCAGTACTCTTTCATTTGCAAAAACCATACTTGTAAGTGCTACAAGTAAAAACAGTACTCTTTTTATTAATCTATTCATTATAATTCCTCTAAAAATTTAATTAATTTTTCTCTTTTTTCTTTTGGTAAATTCATATAGTTTTCTTTACTATTAGAGGCTTCACCACCATGCCATAAGATAGCTTCCTGAAAAGTTCTAGCTCTTCCATCATGTAAAAGTCTAGGCTTTTCTTTATTTATTTTTTCATGTAAAGCCAAGCCCCATAAAGGTGCTGTTCGCCATTCATTTTTATCTGCTTTAAACTCAACTCTTCCATCTGCTAATTCTTCACCCATATTATGTAATAAAAAATCTGAAAAAGGAGAGATTTTAAAACCTTTGTTTGTATCAAAACTACTTATATGACACTTTGCACAAGAAATTTGCTCAAATATTTCTAAACCTTCATTATACTCTTTTGTCTTTTTTGCATCATATGTTTTAATATTTTTTAAATAATATGTAACTGCATCTAATCTTTCATCAGGTAAATCAATTGCATCTTTTGCCTTATCAGCTTCATTACATGCTTTCTGGAATTCAGTACAATTTTCATTTGGAAAAATTGAAGTTGTTAAGCCCATATCATTTGAAGCTGCACCTGCAACTTGCTCTTTTAGAAAAGCAACACTAGCTTTCCAAGTATATTTTCCTAATTCTTCTTTTTTCGTAATATTTGAATATACATAATTTGCACGTCCAGATATTCCATCAGCATCTTTATCATTTTCATCTACATTTGCCAAAATATCTTTTTGCGAAATTAATTCGATTAAACCAATGCCATTTAGAGTTGGTGCAATTCTATATGAGACATTTGCATTGTTATTTAAAGGACCATAGTTTAAATTTTCTAAACTATATTTTGGTTTTAATAAAATTTGTTTTTCTCCATCAGGAAAATGCACATTTACTTCTTCAAAATCAATTCTTATTTTTCCTTCAAAATCAACACCATGTATACCATTCATTGCTAATTGATTCCCATAAGTAGGTTCAGGAATAAAACCTTTTTTTTCTAATAAGCTTTTATGTAAATCGCTCTTAATTAAACTATCTGAATCAATAGATAATCTTGCAATTAAAGATCTAGAAGTCAAACCATCATTTAAAAGTGTTCCTCTTCCATTTGCTGGATGACAAGAAACACAAGTATTTGCGTTAAATAGTGGTCCTAATCCATCTCTTGCAGTCGTAATACTTGGAGCTTCAACCCATGGAATTACAAAAAAACTTCTTCCCAAAATAAACTCATCATACTGTTCATCATTTAAACTAGGAAAAGGTTTTAATAATAAAGAACTATCTTTATCACTTGATAAAAATTTACTATGACTATCAACTGCAAAAAGCCCTGTAGCAAAAAATGCTACAAGGCTTTTTAGAAAAATAGTTTTTATAAATAAATTAAATTTTTGTTTCTTCAGGGTCAGTAACATCATCAGTACTTAAATCAATTTTATTAGCTTTAGCAACATGAACCATTTCATCACCTAATTTTCTAAGCTCATTTTTAAGTTTTACAATCACTTTTGATTGAGCACTTTCAGGTCTTATTTGATAATCAAAATGCTCTTTAGTACGTGCAACTTCATCAATACTTGTAATTTTTGCTTCAATTGAAGCCATTAACTTCTCAATTCTAGCTTTTGATTCTTTATCAAGTGAATCTAAAAGTGATTTACCAAATTTCTCTCCGTTGTAAGAAGCTGTTAAAATATTTTTAAATCCTAAATAATTATTTGCAATATCTCTGTGTGTATTATCAGAAAAACAAGAATGTTCATCTTCTTCACTTGGAGTTAAAACAGCAACTGCAATTCTTTCATTTGCAAGTTCAGATTTAACAAATACACCCATTCCTGCAATGATTTGTTTTAAAGCATCATTTGAATTTATATTTTTTGAAGCATCATCACCTTTTAGTTGACCTTTTAAAGCTGCTTGATATAAACCTGCATTTCCTTTAATCTCTTTTTGCCAAGCACTTGCGATTACTTCTAAATCATTTACAACTTTTTGACTTGCTGCTTGTAAATAAGCTAATCTTCTATCTGCATTTTTTTCACTTGTAAAATCACTTAAAGCTCTATTTCCAGCACTCATAGCTCCAGGAGTTACACTATCTTTTAAGAAGTTAGAATAATCTTGATCTTGTCCCCATAATAAAAACTCAATAGCATGATAACCAGATGCAACATTCGCATCTCCACCATTTTCATTTAATGCAGCTATAGCATCAGGAGTAATAGTACTTACATCAATAGCACTTGCACCCTCTCCTCCTGGATTAAATACACCAACAGTATCAATAATATTTCCAGATGTTTTAGCACCATTTGCATCAATTGTATAATCAATCATATTTTCATCAAGTGGCCAAGCATTTAATTGCCCTTCTAAAGCACCATAAGATTCAGCAACCCATCCTTCTTCTGCATCAACAGGACCATTTGCAAGTCTAAAAATCTCTGTTTGACCATAAGATTCTCTTGAAGTTAACCAAGCTTTTTTTGCATTATCAAGATTTGCTTGTGTTGGACTTTTTGCAAAAGTATCAATAGCCATTTTTAAAGATTTTGCATCTTTTAATGCATCATTATAATTTGCTAATGCAATATTTGAATATGCATCTAAAATAGAAGCAGTTTTTGAAGTCTTTTCATTTGAAGCTGCGTTAGAACCTATTGCAAGAGCAGTTACAATAGAAAAAGAAACTAAAGCCTTTTTAGTAAAATTTATCATATATTTCCTTTTTGTTTTTATATTAATACTAATATTAATTATCATTAAAGTATTAAACCGAAATTAAACTTTTATTTTTCTTAAAATGATAATAATTATCATAACAATATTTAAATTTGTAAATTAATCTCATTTTTAAGCTTTTATTTCTATACTTACTTATTAAACATAAGGAAATCAAAATGAAAAAACTACTACTTTTAATTTTTATTATTATTTATGCAAATGCAGCGAATCCTATCTCATTACAATATATGGATATTGATGTTGAACATATATATTTAAATGGAGAAAAAGAAAAGTTTAAAATACAAAGAGTTGTAGATAAAAACTGCATAAATATACCTATGAGTCCAGAAAGTTTTAATGATGAAAATATAGAAAAAAATATTGCAAAAGAGTGTAAAAGAACTTTTATAACAACAAAAGGAGTTATACAGCCACTTTATATAAATGATAAAATCAAAACTCTAGCAGAAATAGAAGTATTAGACTTCATTCATAATAAGTCTTCAAAAGAACCTAAAAAATATGCTTTAATAGATACAAGAAAATCTGCATGGTTTAAAGATGAAACTATTCCATCAGCACTAAATGTTCCATTTGAAGACTTAGCTTATGATGAGGATTTTAAAGAAGAATTTAATAAAGCATATTCAAATTTAGGAATAAAAGTAGTAGATTTAGAAAAAAATATATTTGATTTTACAAATGCAAAAACTGTGGTATTTTTTTGTAATGGCCCATGGTGCCCTATTTCTGGAAAAACTATTAATTACCTTTTAGAGTTAGGTTATCCAGCTGATAAAATAATGTGGTATAGAGGGGGAATGTTAGATTGGAGTGCTATGTCTTTAAGTACTACAAAAAAATGAAATAGAGAGAAACTCTATTTCATAATATAAAATATATCTAAAATATTGATTTTAGATTTTTAAAAAGCTCTTTTGCTTTACCCTCTTCTAATTTCCCACCTAAAGCTTTATTTATTTTTTCTTCAATTTTATCTTGATTTTTCTCTAATTGTTTATCAATTTCATTTTTTAATAAATCTTTTGTATCAAATGAGATTTTAGGATTTGAAGTATTTCCATTTATATTAACATTAAATACAATATCTTTTATATTAGCTTCTAGTTTTGCATCAATTGTATTATTTTGAGTATCAAAAACTGAATTATTAATATTAATTTGAGTGTTAGCACTTTTCATATTTACAGTTGAAGTTAATATCGTATCATTAATATCACTATTAATAGCAACTGTTTCATAAATCTCTTTTGTTAAATCGAATTTTGCTAACTGATTAATCAAAGTTGAAAAATCATTCTCTAAAAAATGCCCATTTGTAAGATTTCCACTTAAAGTACCTTTTTTAACTAATAAATTATAATCAACTTTGAAACTTCCTTTTGAATCAAAAATTTCGGGTTGATATAGCATATAAGTTAATTCTTTTATTCCAATATTATTAAGAGTTGCACTTAAATCATCGTTATTTAAATTAAAATTTAAAGCTCCTCCTAAAATACTTGAATTTCCATCTATAATTAAAGAGTTTTCTTTGCTTTGAATATTTCCATTAATATCCATAGCTCCTCTTAATTTAGTTTTTGTAAAATCTATCAACCTTGTTAATGATGCTATTTTTACTAAATAATCACTGTTAAAAGAAGCTTCATTAAAATCAAAAAGAGCTTTACTTATATCTATTTCAAACAAAGTTGAATTTAAATTAGCTTTTGAAATAGCTTGATTAGGAACCAATGAAGTATCAACATTTAAATCAAAATTTACTGTATCTTTTATCTCTTGTTTAAATACAGTATTTACAACCTCATTTATAATTTTACCTTCACTTATTTTTGTAGTGATTAAACCATCTAAATTCTCAACTTTTGCATTTTTAATATCTCCATCAATATTTAAATTTCCTGTTGCATATACGGGTTCATTTAACATATGAAAAAGCTTTTCAATCTTTGCATCTTCAATTTTAAAATTTACATTTTCCAGATTTGAATCTTTTAATTTCAAATTATAAGTACTTGTACTTTCAAAAATATTTGTATTACCTGCAATTGAAATATTCGAGTTTTCTACAAAAATATTTCCAGATGTAAAAAAATCTCCATTAAGTTTTTTACCAATAACACCTTCTAATTTATTTAAATTCTTAACATCAATTCTATAATCACTAAAAGTTTTATTTTTTTCTAAATCAATAACAGTTTTATCTAAGAATATATCAGCAATTGAAGATATTAATTCTGATTTTATTTCTACTTTCTTTCCTAAAAGAGATGCGTTTATGTTTGTTTCTAAATTTATTGATGAAGTAATTGTTTGTTTAAACTCTTTATTTACAATATCATTATTTATTTTAGCTTTTGAAATACTAGCTGTTACAGTTCCATCTAAGTTTGTAACATTTATATTTTTTATATCTGCTGCAATATTTAAAGTACCATTTGCAAAATTTGGTTTATTTAATAAAGTTAGTAACTCCTCAATTTTTGCATCTTTTAAATCTACATTTATATTTTTAGGTTCAAAATTAACTAAATTTATGTGATAGTTAGTTTCACTAAGTGCAATATTCGTAAAACCTTGAATTACAGCATTATTTTCATCTCCAATAACTGTACCATTTGTTGAAAACGGTCCTTTTAATTCTTGCCTTGTTAAGTTTTTTAAAGTTGCTAAATCATTTATTTTAATATCATATTTTAAATCAAAACTTTTTTTGAAAATTGCCAAATCTCCTGAAATTAATATTTGAGAATCATCATTTATTTTTGCATCAAAATTAATTGTATTAAATGTTAATTTAAAATCATTTACTTTTAATTTAACATCTTCTTGTCCATTATTTACCTTTCCTTCTATATAAGAAGCAATAATTCCATTCCCATATTTTGTAAATAAAGTCCCATAAACTGAACCTATAATAAGTATAATTATAATTGTTAAAAATAAAAATAGTTTTTTCATTTGTATCCTTTTTTAATAATTGAGATGATTATAACAGAATTTCGTAAAAAATTAAATTATAAATTTTAGCTTTTTTTTAGCTTAAAAAATATATAATCACGTCCAACAAAGTGTTAAGTAGGGATACGCAAGCCGAACGGACTTTGAAACTAATAAAATATAAGGATCTAGAATGAAAAAAATCGTTCTTTTAATGTTAGCTATTGCTGCTGTTGCATTCGCTGCTGATGGTGAAGTTGCTAACCAAACTTTAAAAGCTTACTCTGTAGTAGCTGCTGGAATTGGATTAGGTCTTGCTGCACTTGGTGGTGCTATTGGTATGGGTAATACTGCTGCTGCAACTATTGCTGGTACTGCTAGAAACCCAGGTTTAGGTGGAAAATTAATGACAACTATGTTCATTGCTTTAGCGATGATCGAAGCACAAGTTATTTATGCACTTGTTGTTGCTATGATTGCATTATATGCAAATCCATTTTTAGGGTAATCTTTAAATCTACAGATTTAATAATATCTTTAAAGGGTCAAGAAGTTTCTTCTTGACCCTTTTTTTATGTCATTTTTATACCAATTGTTCATAAATAACTTTTTTTACACACTAAAAAAACTCTTTTTAATACTACTATACAATCAATAGTAAATTTTAAAAAGGACACCCCATGAATCAAACTGCAATAAAAAGCAAGATTCTTATATTATTATTTGTTAGTATATCTGTTTCATTTATTATATTAGGATTTTATAATGCCTATAATAATTATACTTCAGAATATAATTTAATAAAACAAACAGAACTAAACTTAGCAAAAGAAACATCAAAATCAATTAATAATTATTTACAATCAAAAATAGATACTGTGGAAGCAGTTGCGCAAGAAATTTCAAATTTACCACTTGATGTAAAAAATAAAGAAATAGTTGATAAATTAAGATTAGGTAATTTATCAGGTAAATTTTCTGGACTGTATTTAGGAATTGCAGAGAATGGTAATTTCTTACAATTTGATGCAACATTTAGAACACCTCAAACACATGATTATGATGCTCGTGCAAGACCTTGGTATAAAAAAGCAATTGAATCAGATAAAGCTGGAATTACTGAACCATATATTGATTTTTCTACAAAAAAATTAGTTATATCAGTTTCAGCAGCTATAAAAAGAGATGGAAAAGTAATAGGAGTTATAGGTTCAGATATTACACTTGATACAGTTGTAAAAACTGTATTAAATGTTAATATTGAAGAAGAAGGATTTGCTTATTTAATTGATGAATTAGGTAAAACAATAGTTCATAAAGATGAAAAACTATTTAATGTCCAAAATGAAATTTATGAACAAATAAAAAGTGAAAATTCAATACATTTTTCAGAAGCAATAGATGCAGGGAATTCTCAATTAATTGCATATAGTGAAATTCCTCTTACAAAATGGAAAGTAATGATTCAATTGGATAAAAAAGCTATTTCAGATAATATAAATACAAATATTATCAAAGAAGTGATTTTATATATTATTCTACTTGTTATTATCTTAGCTATTCTATTTTTTGCACTTGTAAAAATTTTAGCTCCATTAAAAACTTTTGAAAATGGCTTAAATTTCTTTTTTAAATACTTAAAAGGTGAAGAAAAAGATATCAATAAACTTAATATTCAAACAAATGATGAATTTGGAAAAATGGCAGAAGAGATTGATAAGCAAATGGAATTAATCTCTTTTAATCTTAATGAAGATAAAAAGCTAATCGAAGAAGTAAAAATTGTTGTTAATAGGGTTAAAGAAGGATATCTTGATTTAGAAATTAAAAATAAAACATCTAATACATCATTAAATGAATTAAAAGGTATGCTAAATGAGATGATTAAAACAATAAAAGAAAATGTAAATGAAGATATCAATGTAATCTTATCATCACTTGATAATTATTCTAAGTTAAACTTTGTAAATAATATTTTAAATCCAAAGGGTGATGTAGCAAAGGGATTAAATAATTTATCAAACATAATAAATCAAATGTTACAAGAAAATAAAACAAATGGTTTATCATTAGATGAAAGCTCAAAAACACTATTAGATAATGTTAATATTTTAAATAAAGCATCAAATGAAACTGCTGCTTCACTTGAAGAAACAGCAGCTGCGCTAGAAGAAATTACTAGTACTGTTATAAATAATACAGAAAGAATATCTGTAATGACTAGTCATTCAAAAGAATTAACATCTTCAATAGAAGAAGGTCAAAAATTAGCGAATGTAACTGTGGAATCAATGGATTCAATAAATGAACAAACGCAAGCTATTGCAGATGCTATTACTGTAATTGATCAAATTGCATTTCAAACAAATATCTTATCTTTAAATGCAGCTGTTGAAGCGGCAACTGCTGATGAAGCAGGACGCGGATTTGCTGTTGTTGCACAAGAAGTAAGAAACTTAGCATCTCGTTCAGCAGAAGCAGCAAAGGAGATAAAATCATTAGTTGAAAATGCAACAAATAAAACAAACAATGGTAAACAAATTGCTGATGACATGATAAAAGGTTATATAAAACTAAAAGAAAGTATCGATAAAACGACAAGTGTAATACAAGATATTTCAATATCATCAAATGAACAAAGAACAAGTATTGAACAAATAAATGATGTTATAAATAAACTAGATAGACAAACACAAAGCAATGCATCTGTTGCAACACAAACACATGACATTGCAATAAACACATCTAGAATAGCTAAAAGAATTCTTGATGCAGTAAATGAAAAAGAGTTTAGAAAATAAATAAACTTCAATTCTTTTGCAAAAAAAACTCATCATAATACTTAATCTTAGATGAAGTATTATGATAGTAGTATTTCATCCTTATTTTCAAAGCCTTAGAAGTAAATGCTTATAAATAATGTGCGGATATGGTGGAACGGTAGACACGCTACCTTGAGGTGGTAGTGCCCCACGGGTGTGCGAGTTCAAATCTCGCTATCCGCACCATTTTTAATCAATTAATTTCAAAATAACAATATACTTACTCTTCTATCTTTACAATATTACGGCCAATTTCCTTTGCTTTATATAAAGCATCATCAGCTCGTTTGATTATACTATTTTCGTCATCACCTTTTTTATAATAAGCAAGACCAAAACTTGCTGTCATTTTTCCAGCTATTGTAAATTGGTGATTTTCAATTTCTTTTCGTAGTTTTTCTGCTAGTATTTTTGCACCATCAATATCTATTTTTGGTAATATAATTAAAAACTCTTCTCCACCCCATCTTCCTAATGTATCAGAAGCTCTAATATTATCTTTTAAAATATTTGATATTTCTTTTAAAACTAAATCCCCAACATCATGGCCATATGTATCATTTACATTTTTGAATAAATCTAAATCTAATAATATAACGCCAAATACTTCTTCAAATCGATTACTACGATTTATTTCAGATGTAAATACCTGATGTAATTTATGTCGATTATATAATCCTGTTAATTGATCAGTTTGAGAAAGATGTTCTAGTTTTTTTTCATTTTCTAAAGTTTGAATATAGTGTTGTAAAATTTGCCAAGCCATTATCCATAGTGTTATTAATATTAAAATAGAAACGACAACTTGTTTTCTCCATCTTTCTTGCCAATCTTCATCAGCTTCACCTACGATAACAACAAAAGGTGAATTATCAACTTTTCTTAAACTATAAATACTATTTTCTTTATCTAAAACAATGTTTTTACCACTATACAGGCTTTGTGTTGTATTTGATGCAATAAAATCTTTTATTATAGAATTATCAATTTCTTTCCCAAGCATATTATCTAAAGCTGGTTGTCTTGCTAAAAGATTCATTTTACTATCAACAATAGCAATCATTCCATGAGGGGTAGTTTTTACCTTTTCTAACCATTTTGAAAAGAAATTTAAATTAACTCCTAGACCTGCAAGTCCTGTAAAAGTTTCACCTGGAAACTTACGTACTTGAACTACCATAAGTTCACCTATATTGCTTTCAAACATATTTGAAATATATGTTTGAATTTTTGGATTATTTTTAGGAACACTACACCATTCACGATCAATTGCATTAAAACCAACAATAGCTGGAGTATGTGTCAAAATACAGTTTTTATCATTTAATCCCACTCCATTTGCATTTGGTAAAGTTTTACGTTTATCATTTATATATTTTGTAATTTTTCTATAAGAATCTATATTTTTTGCAGGATACTGCAATTCTGAACTAGGCACAGTATAAATCATATCTTGTAAAATATAATCTGAACTAATAAATGCACTTTTTATCCATTCACTAATAAGTAAACTACTATTTGATGTACGATTAAGAGTAAGAGTCTTTTCATGGGTATATGAAACATAGTTATCAATACAAAAAAGAATAAGAATAGAAATACTAAATAAATAGTAATATAATTTAATTTTTTGTATCATTTTGCCTACTTTTAAGGAAGTATGTCTTTAATTGTCTAAATCTTATTTATTTTAAAAAAGTTAGCTAAAAGCCTACTAAACTGTAATTTTATACTTAATATACGAACTATACTAGCAAAATTTCCATAAATAAGCTTTTAAGAATTGAATTATTATTAAGCTAAAATAGGCTTTCTGGGATTGTTAGTATAATTGAAATGAAATTTATTTCCAATAATTTATATATATAAATATATACAAGTATATAGAATAATATGTGTAATTTTCTACATTACTTACCTAAAGTAATGTAATAAACTTTTAAGTTTATTACATATATAATTTCCTTTTAAAATAAAGGATAATAATTGAATGAATATTTAGAATCTCGTAATCCTGTTAATAAAAAACTCATAGGAAAAGTTTTAATAACAAATGTTGAAGATATAAACACAATAATAGAAAAATCAAAAATTGCTCAAAAAAAATGGAAAAAAATTCCAATAGAGGAAAGAATACAATATTTAGTAAAAGCAGCTGAGCAATTAATTCCTGAAATAAATAGATTAGCCGTACTTTTAAGTAAAGAAATGGGAAAAGACTTAAATAGATCTATTGGTGAAGTATCAGGATGTGCCTACGATGTTTCATATAGAGCACGTGATATAAAAGATGCAGTTAAAACACAAATATTTGAAAATTCAGGTATGAAAACACAAATGCAATATAATCCATTGGGGGTTTGCGCTGTTATTTCTCCATGGAATTACCCTTTGGCTATGGCTCATTGGTTGATTATTCCTTCATTAATTACTGGAAATAGTGTTGTTTTTAAGCCCTCAGAAGAAACACCTTTAATAGCTCAAGAATATGTTGATTTATTTAATAAAGTATTACCTAAAGATCTTCTTCAAATTATTCATGGTAATGAGAAACAAGGAAAAGCACTTGTAAACTCAGATGTAAATTTAATAGCATTTACAGGATCTAAAGATGCCGGAATTGATATTATGAAAAATGCATCATCAGGACTAAAAAGATTGATTATGGAATTGGGTGGGAAAGATTCATTAATAGTACTAAAAGATGCGAATATTGATGGTGCAGCTAGATTTGCAGTTGCAAGTAGTTTTGAAAATGCTGGGCAAATGTGTACCTCAACAGAAAGAGTTTTTGTTCATAGATCTATTGCAGATATTTTTGAAAGCAAAGTTATTCAATATGCAAGAAACTATAAGGTTGGACCTTGGGATGAAGAGTCAGATATTGGTCCAATAATCAATGATAAACAAAGAAATAATATATTAGCTCAAATAGAAGATGCTTGCCAAAAAGGTGCAAAAATCATATTTGGAGAAAAACAAGATAAAGAAGGGTTTATTTTACCAACAATTCTTACAAACGTAAACAATAAAATGAAAGTATTTCAAGATGAAACATTTGGTCCAATAGTTAGTATTTCTTATTTTGATACAAATGAAGAAGCAATTGAAAAAGCAAATGATAGTGAATTTGGATTGGGAGCTGTTATTTATGGAAAAGATGGTGTTGAGCAAGTAGCCCAAGAATTAGAAGCTGGAATGCTTGGAATAAATCAAGGTTTAGGATCAGCAGGAGATACTCCATGGGTCGGATCTAAACAAAGTGGTTTTGGTTATCATGGTTCTCCTGATGGTCACAGACAATTTACACAAGTTAAAATAATTACACAAAGAGCATAATATGAATAATAGTTTTTATATAGTAGCAAGGGAAGCAGGAGCCCAAAATCCCTCTTTACCAACGTGGGCAAATAGTAAAGAAAATGAAATTAATTTAGATGAAAATTTAAAACCTCATATTACAAGAATAGATTTAGATGATGTACCAGGTGCTTTTCAATTATTAAATGTTTTTACACAACAAGAGTGTGAAAACTTTATTAAACAAACAGAAGAGTTAGGATACCTAGAAGATGCAGCTGTTTCATTACCAAGAAGTGTAAGACACAATGATAATATAACATGGGTAGTTGATGATTTAACCCATGATATTATTTGGGATAGATGTAAAAATTTTATGTATGATGACAAAGAAATTTTTTATGGGAAAAAAACTTTAGGAATAAATAAACGATTTAGATTTTATAAATATGCAAAAGGAGACTTTTTTAAACTTCATTCAGATGGTTCTTGGCCAGGAAGTCGTGTAGTAAATAAAGAATTAATAAGTGATTTTTACAAAGACAGATATAGTCAAATGACTTTTTTAATTTTACTAAGCGAAGATTTCCAAGGTGGAGAAACACAATTTGTTGTAAATAAGAATGGTGAAAAAGAATTAGTGAATATAAGAACACCTAAAGGTGGAGTATTATGTTTTCCCCATGGTTTACATCCACTACATTGCTTACATAGCTCAAATACAATTAGTTCTGGAATAAAATATATTATTAGAACTGATGTCTTATTTGAGGTTTAAACTTTATTAAATAACAATAAGAGTTTTATTAAAACTCTTATGTTAAAATAACTTTATATTTTTCCATAAAAGGCCATCTATGAAGTATCGAATTTTAATAGCTGAAGATGAACTAATAAGTCTTGAAATGTTATCAGAAATTTTAAAAGAAGATTACAATGTACTTACAGCTGAAAATGGGAAAAAAGCTTTTGAACTCTATAAAAAATTTAATCCTCATATAATTATTAGTGATTTAAACATGCCTATTATGAATGGAATAGAACTTATAAAAAAAATAAGACAATTAGATCAAAACTCAAAAATAATAATCACAACATGTAAAGATGATATAGAAACTCTTCTTCAAGCAACAGAACTTAAACTTTTTAAGTATCTTGTAAAACCTATTGATTTTACAGCTTTAAAAAATATTATTGAAGAATCTATTGAAGAGCTAAATAGATTTCATACAGTTGAATTAGATATTATAAATATCTCTCCTACTCTTATATGGAAAACAAGTGAATTTGAACTTTTCTCTAATAATAAAATAATAAAGATGACTCCAAAAGAGAAAAGAGTTTTAAATTTTCTTTTAAAAAAACCAAATCAAGTTTTCACTTATAATGAAATTATTTATGAAGTTTGGGAAAAAAATAATGAAGCTGGAGATAGAAAGAGCCTGAAAACCATGATTACAGGGCTAAGAAAAAAACTTGAGGGTATTGAAATTAATAATGTCTATGGTTATGGATATAAGATAGTTATTGATTTAAATAACTAATTAAGATAAAAATTATATCTTTTACATTTTCCCTTACCACTTCCTAACAATTTAAAAGTAGAATTACCTTAGAAATATAAGGTAATAATTATGAAATTAAAAAATAAACAAAATAACAAACGAATACTATTAATTTTCTTGGCTTTTTCTGTGATTATTTCATTATCACATTTACTAATAGAAAATTTCTTCCATTCAGTAAGTTCAGAAGAAATTATTTTAAAAAATGCAAAAGATCTTTCAAGAAAAAAAGAAGAAATAGTTAAAAATTTTATAAAAGATTCTAAAAGTATAATATCAGCAACAAGCGATTCTAAAATTTTTAATGATTTTATAACTTCAAATAATAATGAATATCAGTATGAAAAAAATGAATTAAAAGATCTATTTTTAACATTAATGAGTTCTAATAATAACTTTATGCAATTTAGATATATAAATGAAGATGGTCAAGAAATCATAAAAGTTGAAAGAAAAACCAGATCAAATAAAGCACAAATTATTCCTGAATCTCTTTTACAAAATAAATCAAATAAGTATTACTTTAATGAATCAAAATATGCAAATAAAAATGAAGTATGGTTTTCAAGATTAGAGTTAAATATGGAAAATGGTGAAATAGAGCTTCCTTATAAACCAACAATAAGAGCAATCCAACCTATTTATACTAATGATAAATTCAAAGGAATAATAATTATAAATTATTTTACTGATAATCTAATTGAAGAACTAAGTCATGAACCTATGTTTAAAATCACATTAACAGATAACTTAGGATTTATTATTGCAAGTCATGATAAATCAAAAAATTGGGGATTTTATCAAGAGGACAAATACAATATTGGAAGTGAATATGAAAAAGAGTATCAAAATATTTTAGCAAATGATTTGTATACATCAGAAAATATTTTATCAAGACGTTTAAAATTGGATCTTTTTGAAGATCTTTTCATAGTTTTTGAAGTTGACGAAAAAAAGTTAGAAGAACAAAAACTATCTAAACTTATACAAGAAATTTATTTGACTTTAACCCTATTAATATTTTCATTGATTTTAAGTTTTATTATAATCAAAATTTTTGGAAGACTTTTCTCAAATTTAAATGAACAAAAAAATATTGTAGATAGATTAGATCTTGCTTCAAATATTGCGAATATTGCAATTTGGGAATTTCATTCTAAAGATAAAGAGGTTATATGGACTAAAAATATTAAATCTATTTTAGAAACAAATGAAAAGATTTCTTATGATGAATTTTTAAATATGATTCCATTAAAAGAAAGAGAAGCTATTGATAAAGAGTTTATGGATTCTATTGAAGAAAAAAGAGATTATGCTATTTCCCATGAAATAATATTAAAAAATAATAAAATAAAAGTCTTAGAAGAAAAAGGGAAACATTTTTATGATAATTCGGGAACTCATATAAAAAGCGTGGGCTATTGTTATGATATTACTGAAAAACATGAAGCTGACAAATTAAAAGACAAAATAATAAAACAAAATAAAAAGTTTGAAAAATTATTCAATAAATTTGATGAAAATGTTATTGCCTCCACAACAAATCTAAAAGGAGTTATTACTTACACAAGTAAAGCTTTTTGTGAAATAAGTGGTTATTCTAAAGAAGAATTAATTGGCTCACCTCAAAGTATAGTAAGACATCCAGATACTTCTCCTGAAACATTTAAAGAGTTGTGGAACACTATTCAAAATGGAAATACATGGCAAGGTGAAATTAAAAATAAAAATAAAGATGGTAGCTACTATTGGGTTTATGCAATTGTTTCTCCTGAATATGATGATGATAATTTCATTATTGGATATAGTGCAATTAGACAAGATATTACAGCTCAAAAAGAGATTGAAGAATTAAATAAAAATACAAAATCTTCTATAGAAGTAGCTTCATTTATTCAAGAATCAATTTTGCCTACAAATAATTTTATAAACTCTTGCTTTTCTGATAAATTTATCATTTGGGAACCTAAAGATATAGTTGGAGGAGATGTTTATTTTTTAGAAAAACTAAGAAATGAAGAAGAGTGTTTATTAATGGTAATTGACTGTACAGGTCATGGTGTACCTGGAGCATTTGTTTCTATGCTTATTAAAGCAATTGAGAAACAAATTACTCAAAAATTGATTAACAATCCTAATCAAGAAATAAATCCAGGTGAGATTTTACAATCTTTTAATAGAGAACTAAAAGATATATTAAACCAAAAAGAAAGAAATCTAGCTTCAAATGTAGGCTTTGATGGTGGAATCATTTATTACAATAAAAAGAAACAAATACTCAGATATGCAGGTGCTGCTAATTATCTTATTTATTATGATAATAAAGAAATACAAACTATAAAAGGAGATAGACACTCTATTGGTTATAAAAATTCAGATGTAAATTATGAGTTTGTAAATCATGAGATTAAAGTTGAAAAAGGTATGAAATTTTATCTATTTAGTGATGGATATATTGACCAAATTGGTGGAGAAAAAAATCAATCCTTTTCAAAAAAACGTACTATTAATATCATCAATGAAAATAAAGATAAACCCATGGAAGAACAAAAAGAAATATTATTAAAAGAATTAAAAGATTATCAAGGTGAAATGGAACGAATAGATGATGTTACATTTTTAGCAGTAGAAATTTAAGGAGAAAAAATGCCAATAAAACACATAAAAAAATTAATAGAAGATGATGGAATAGTTTTTATGACTTATGTGGGAGTTATGTCCCAAACCCTACTTTCAGGGATGATTGAAGCCTTAGAACAAGAACAAAATATAGAAGGTATTCCTAAAAAAATTAGTCATAATGTTTTTACTGTATTGATTGAAATGACTCAAAACATAATCAAATACTCTAAGAGTGAATCTGATGATATCAATCTCTTTAAATCAAATGGCTTAATTTTAGTTGGTAAAAATGAAGAAGGCGATTTTTATGTTCATTCTCAAAATATTGTTTCATTAGCTGATAAAAATAAAATCACCAAAAGAATTGAAGAAATAAAAAAACTAAATGAAGATGAAATAAAACAAAGATACAAAGAGCTAAGAAGAAGTGCTGCTAATTCACATGAAATAGGTGCAGGTATTGGTTTTTATGAAATTGCGAAACGTGCAAAAAATATTACATACGAATTTGAAGAAATAAACAATGATAAATCAAATTTTTATCTAACAATAAATATAAAATAAGGAATATATTATGGAAAATTTAATTATAAAAGAGACTAAATATACACCAGAAGTAAAATTTAATACAAATGAAGGAGTATTAAATATAAAAGGAAACTCTTATCCTGAGAATACCTTAGAATTTTATGACCCAATACTTAATTTAATGGAGAATTTCTTTAGCAAAACAAAAAATAAAGATATTACATTAAACATAGAGATAGTTTATTTTAATTCAAGTAGCTCAAGGGTTTTCTTTGAAATATTTGATCTTATAGAAGACTTTAGTTCTAAACTAAATTTTACGATTAACTGGATTTATGGAAGTGATAATGAGGGTGTATTAGAAATAGGTGAAGACTTTAAAGAAGATTTTCAAAAACTAAATTTTAATATTATTGTAAAAGAATGAGAACAAGAAAAGAAGATAGAATTATTCAAAATAGTTCTGAAGTAACTAAAGAATTAAATCGAATATATCAAGAAGGTATTTGCATTGATGAATATGAAAAACTTTTAGATGAGTATAAAAAACTTTATAAAAGATATGAAAAAACTATAAAAGTTTCAGACAATATTGAAAATTCTATTATAAATAAAAATGAATCATTAAGTGATAATCTTGACTATACAATCAAAATAGCAAGAAATAAACTGTTTGAAAATATAAGTGAACATAAAAAAACAAAAAATGTACTTTCAAAATATAAAGAAGAAATAGATCAATATAAAAATATATTAAATGAATTAACCCTTGAAAGAACAATAATACAAAAAAAACTAAATGGTTATATAAAGCATTTTGGAGAAATAAAACATCAGTTTGCTGTAAGTATTGATGATGATAAAAAATTGAATAATAGCAAAAATAAAGAACTTCAAAATATTAGTTTGGAAAAAGTTTTATCTTTAGCTTTTATTGATAATGAAAAAGATTTTATTTTGATTAAATTAAAATTAAAAAATTTTAGAAAAATTACAGAAGTTATCAAGCTAAATACTTCTATAAAAAAATTTATTGAAAAAACTCATATGTTTATAGGATATAACATTAGTAAAGATTCAATAATTTACTATGAAGAAGATGGCGTATTTTATATAGTTTTAATAAATAAAAAAATTGAAGAAGCTAAATCTTTAGAAAATAAATTAAATAGTAAAAGAGATATTTATAATTTTGAAATTAGCTTTAATTTTGCAATTTCTAAATTTGAAAAAGAGAAAGACTCCATTGCTAGATTAATTAATAGATGTGATATGGGATTAAAAGAAACAATAAAAAAAGACAATGATCTTATAATAGTTTAAAGGATATAAAATGAATTGCACAATGGAAGATAAGCTTTTAGAAGAAGTTGAAAAACTAAAAGAAGAATTTAATAAAACAACTGAAAAAATCATCAAAGACATAAAACGTAAAGACAAAATCATGATAAGAAGTGATAAAAGACAACAATACGAATATGATGAACTTCAACTTAAAATTAATGAAGTAGAAAAATTAAATAAAGAGATAGAAGAAACACAAAGAGAGGTAGTTTTTACAATGGGTGCGATTGCAGAAAGTAGAAGTAAAGAAACAGGAAATCATGTAAAAAGAGTTGCTGAATATTCAAAACTATTTGCACTTGAATATGGATTATCAGAAGAAGATGCAGAACTTTTAAAACAAGCAAGTCCTATGCATGATATTGGGAAAGTTGGTATTCCAGATTTAATATTAAATAAGCCAGGACGATTGAATGATGAAGAAAGAGAAATAATGAATACTCATGCCAAACTAGGATATGACATGCTTAAATATTCAAATAGAGAACTTCTTAAATGTGCTGCTATTGTTGCTTATGAGCACCATGAAAAATGGGATGGAACAGGATATCCACGAAATTTAAAAGGTGATAAAATTCATATTTACGGTAGAATCACAGCTCTTGCAGATGTTTTTGATGCATTGGGAAGCTCTAGATGTTATAAAGAAGCTTGGGAAGATGAAGAAATCTTCCAATTTTTTAAAGAACAAAAAGGTAAGCATTTTGAACCTAAACTAATTGATATATTTTTTGAAAACTTAGATGAATTCCTAAAAATAAGAAAAAATTTAAAAGATAATTTTTAGAGGTTCTAAACATTTTTAGAGCTTTAATATGACTATATTAAAGAGCTTTTTACACGTTCTAAAAGTTCTTTTTGGTTTTTTAATTTATTTTGCATTATCAAAATCTTTTCATTAAAAAGTTCAGTTGTTTTTAGATTTTCCTTTATTCGTTCATCGTTATATTTAAAATTTGTTTCTCTATTTTGAAAAAATTTTTCATTTATAGCTGTATTTTTATTAGCAGTAACAAGCTCATAACTTAATTTCTCAATTTGTTCATTTAAAATCAATTGTTGATAATATAATTCAATTTGATTCTTTGATGTTTTTATATGAGCTTTTAATCTTATTTTAAGCTCTTGAGGATTTACAGGTTTTGTAATATAATCAGAAGCACCATTTTCAAAACCTTGTTCTATTTTTTCTACCTCATCTAAAATTGTCACAAATAGAACAGGAGTATAAATATACTGTTTATAGTTTTTAACAACTTTACAAAGTTCTAAACCATCCATTTCGTCCATATTTATATCAAATATAAATGCATCATAAATATTTTGATCTATTAATTTTAAAGCTTCTTTAATACTAATTGTTGTATCAACAAGATAATCTGTTTCAAGATTTATTTGTACTATTTGAAGATTTATTTCCTCATCATCAACAACTAATATTTTATATTTATCTTCGCTCATACTACAACTTTAATTTTTATTTATTTATTCTTAGTATACTACAATTAATTTTATATTTAAAGAAAGTTTATAAATTATTTTATTTATAATTCTACTTTTCAATTTCTAATAAAATTTCTTCTAAGATTACAATAGCCTTTTCATATTCTAAAGAGTCTAAATAATCTTTTATTTCATTTGCAATAAATTTATTTTTTAACTGTATAACTTGATTGCATAATTTATTTATATTTTCACTATTTAAAAATCTACTTTCTTTTAGCATCTGTATTATTTCTTTTAAATCTATTATTATTGTTGATAAATCATATAATGGTATTTCATCTTCCTTTGGATTTTCTATTTCATTAATCATAAGCATAACTTCTTTTAACTCAATTATTAATTGATTTAAAAGCTCTCTTTTTTTATTAATAATATTTTCTTGTTCAATTTCACTTGTTATTTTATATAAAGTTTTTAAAGCAAGATTTCCACTTACACCTTTTAACTTATGAATACTTTTTGAAAATTCTTCTGTTTGAAAATTTTCATTTA
Organism: Arcobacter sp. s6; assembly: GCF_040884245.1. NCBI lineage: Bacteria > Pseudomonadati > Campylobacterota > Epsilonproteobacteria > Campylobacterales > Arcobacteraceae > Arcobacter > Arcobacter sp. s6. The sequence goes on from NZ_JBEVTN010000017.1 coordinate 55,564, forward strand.
GCTCTTTATCATAATCTTTATATGTTGATTCAAATTTTTTAAGTAATTCATTTGCTAATTTTTCATTTCCTATTCTTTTTAAAAGTTCATCAAAATCTATATGATTGTTTGAAATATAGTTTTTCCCATTTATTGAAGTATCAATTGAAATTAAATTTGGAAGATATTTATTAATAACTTTGAATAATTCATCAAAATCTATAGGTTTTGCTAAATGCTCTTGCATTCCTGCTTCTTTTGATAAAATTTTATCTTCATTCATAACAGCTGCTGTTAATGCAATAATTGGAGTTTTATCATTAAAAGTTCTTATACTTTTGCTAGCATCAAAACCATTCATTCGTGGCATATGAATATCCATCAAGATAATATCAAAATTGTTTTCTTTACATATTTCAACAGCTTCTATCCCATCCTTAGCTAAAACAACTTGCACCCCTATTCTTTTTAACATTTCTTCACAAACAGTTTGATTTATTTCATTATCTTCAACAAGTAAAATCTTAGCATTTATAGAATAATTATCTTGATTTTCTGTATCTTTTGTAAAGTTACTTTTATTTGATTTTTCTAAGCTTATTAGTACATCATAAATTGATGATGGAGTAAAGGGCTTTCTTAAAATATTGTTTATAGAAACATCTTTTTCTTTTAATTTTCGTTTTAGATTATCTTCTTCATATGCTGTAACCATGATAATTTTTGGGCATTTTTGTAAATCTTTTTCTTTTAATTCTTTAACAAAATCAACCCCATCAAGTTCAGGCATAATCCAGTCGACTAAAATATAATCAAAATCTGAATCACTTTTAATTTTTTCTAATGCATTTTTTGTACTTAAACAACTATATGATTGAACTTGCCATGAGCTTAAAATATTTTCGATCAGTCTTATATCTATTTCATTATCATCTATTATTAAAAATCTCTTATTTTTAAAATGCTTGTTATCTAATTGCGAAGAACTTTCATAATTTAAAACTAATGTAAATGAAAATATTGTTCCCATATCTTTTTTACTACTTACTTCAATACTACCATTCATTAATTCAATTAATTCTTTAGTAATAGTAAGACCTAATCCTGTTCCTCCATAAACTCTAGTAGTGGAATTATCTACTTGTGAAAAAGATTTAAATAGTTTTTTCTGTTCTTCTTCATCCATTCCAATACCACTATCTTTTACACTACATTTTAATGTTAATTGATTGCTCTTTTTTTCTATTAAAGTAGTTTTTATTTCTATGTAACCAGAGTTTGTAAACTTAACAGCATTTCCAACAAGATTGTTAAATATTTGTGTTATTCTAAGTGGATCTGCAAGTAAGATTTTAGGTATTTTATCATCATAATCAATATGTAAATCTATTTTCTTTTCATGTGCTTGATAATCAAAAAGATTGGTTACATTTAAAAGTAATTTATCAAGATTAAAACTTGTTTTTTCAAGGGTTAGTTTATTTGCTTCAATTTTAGAATAATCTAAAATATCATTAATTACATTTAAAAGTGCCATTGATGAAGTTTCAGATTTTTGTAAAAACTCTTTGATTTTTAAACTAGGATTTGATTGTAAGGCAAGTCTATTTAAACCAATAATACCATTTAAAGGTGTTCTAATTTCATGGCTCATGTTTGCAAGAAATTTACTTTTTGCTTGATTTGCTTTTTCAGCTTCTATTTTTGCTTCTTCAAGAGATTGCATCAATCTCTTTCCTTCTGTAATATCTTGAAAGATTCCTTCTATTTCAATCATCTTAGCATTTTCATAAATAGCTCTAAATTTTGTAAAAAAGTTTAATGTTTTATTATTTTTTGTAAAATTTTCAAATTCAAAAAAAGCTTCATCTTTTATATTAGAAATTTTTGTTTTAAATTCATTTAAAAATACTTCACTAAAAAAATTTCCTAGTTCATCTAATTTATAAGATTTTTTTTCAACATTCTCATAACCCAAAAGATTAAAAAAGTTTTCATCAAAAGTAATTAACTCATCTTTAATATTATATTTATAGTAACTAAGCTTTACTAACGCTGTAGTCTCTTTTAATCTATCATCAGTTTTAGAAATTGTTCTTGACATTGAATTAAAAAGTTTTGATAAAAAGAATGAAGCTATTAATGCTAGTAAAAATACAATAAAAGATACTACAATATATTCTTTAGTTTGTTCTTTTTTTAGCTCTTGTATATAAGTATCTTTTAGTTTAATAAGTATATATAAGTCATTTGAAACATCAAAATCAAATTTCTTAATAAAAACTTTTTTATCTTCATATTGATTATTCTTTAAAGCATAATCAATTTCTTTTTTATACTCCGAGTTAAGATTATATTTCTCATCAAGATAAAATCCCCAACTTTTTTCTTTTTCATAATGACTTAAAGTATTTCCATTTTTATCAAATAAAATAGTGTCATATATAGAATGTTCTTTTAGAGTATTTAAAAAATCTTTCATAAAATAATTAATAATAAGAATACCATTAAAACTACCATTTTTTTGAATAGGTAAAATCGCTCTTATTGTTGGAGTAAAAGGAAGCTGAATCTTCTTATTTTCTATATTTAAATCTAGATTTGAGAACCAAATTTTTTCAGATGTCATACTTAATGAATTATCAAAATAGTATCTATTTTTTTTATTTTGTAATTTTTCTTTTTCTACTAAATATGCAGGATCTGATATTTTATTCCTGTCTACTCTGATAATTTCATTTCCATCTTTATCTATATATCTTAATTGCATAATATCATGAGCACTTCTAGCTAAAGCTAGAAATAATTCTTCAACCTTGCTTTCATCTCTAGTATTTAAAAATTCTTTAAAATAATTTGATATATTTATAGAATTAAGTTGATTTGTTGCTAAATTTAAAAATTCTTTAAAAACTCTATCTTTCTCATAATATATATTTATAGAATTTGAAAATGTAATATTTTGTACTTTTTCGCCAAATAAGATTTTATTAGTTAAAATAAAAGAAAAAACAACACCTAAAGTAAATAGTATAAGAATAAATTCTACTTTAAAATTTTTATAACTACTTTTGATCATATTAACTCCTATTAGTTATGATTTTATCATATATTTTTACAATTTAAATTTATTATTTTAACTTTTATTATTTATACATATATATTAGTAAGCTTAATAACTATATAATTGACCTAAAAATCTAAAAGGAAAGATAAGTGTTTAACAAACTTTTATTAAAAATATTTATTATTTTAATTATTCCAATATTTTTATTCTCAGATAATATTCCAAATGCTTCAATTAAATTAATAGCCAAAGATAATCCAACTGCCAAACCAATTACAGAACAAACAGTACTGGAAGAAAGCACTAGTAAAAGCTTAGAAGATCAAATAGATGCTCAAAATAAATTATTAGATGAAATATTAGTTAATATAAATAATGAAGTATATCTTACATCTTTACCAGAAAAAAGTTTCTATGAAAATGAAATCTTATTTTTAACAAATAGAATAAATACAAATAATTTACAAAACAATATTTTAGCAGCTAAAAGAGATGAATTAAAAGTAAATCTTTTAGAAGAAAAAGCTTATTATGAAAACACCCTAAAAGAGATAATTATAGGAAAACAAGAGTTTAAAAATAAAAAATATTTTGAAGAACTTTTACAAAAGAATATTCAAAAAATACAAGATTTTAAATTAAGTGATTATACACTTTTATATAATAATGAGTTAAAAAATGATAATAAAATATCTAAGGAATTTGTAGATAATTATGTAGAACTTTATAATCAAAAACACACTCAACTATTTGTATTACAATATTTATATTCAAATATACAAAAGTTTAGAGCTTCTAATTTTTTTATTGATGAGTTCAATCTTAAGTATATGATAAATAAAATTGATAATATAAAAGCTATTTCTTATTTTTCATCACTAACTTCATATCATTTGAATTTTTCAATTGGTGAAGCAACAGTAGTAATTTTGATTATAGTATTTTTTAGACTATTAAACAGATATTTAATTGCTTTAATAATAAATTTTATTTCAAAAATATTATTTAAAAATGATGAAGAAGCTGAAGAAAGCGTTCTTTACTATTTAAAAGATGCTATAAATTCTCCTTTAATTTATAGTTTATATCTTTTTTCTATTCAACTTTCTATTTTTATTTTAATAAAAGATCAGGCCTTAATAAATCAAATAATGCCTTGGATAAACACTTTATACATTGCACTTCTAACATGGGCTATGTATTCTATTCTTAATAACAGTATTAGTATATATGCTCAAAATTTATTGGAAAAGTATCAAAATGTAAGAAAAGAGATGATTGTTTTTATATTAAAAATTGTCAAAGTATTACTTATTTTAGTTGTAATTTTATTTTTATTTACTCAACTTGGAATTGATGTAAAAGCAATTGCTGCATCTCTTGGAGTTGGGGGTATTGCAATAGCACTTGCTGCAAAAGATACACTTGCAAACTTTTTTGCTTCATTAAATATTATGACTGATAACTCATTTTCACAAGGGGATTGGATAAAAACAGATGATTTTGAAGGAACAGTTGTTGATATTAGAATGAGAACGACGAGAATCAGAACATTTGATAATGCCATGATTACTGTTCCCAATACTCAAATAGCAAATGCTCATATTTTAAACTGGTCAAAAAGAATCATAGGAAGAAGAATAAAAATGAGTATTGGAGTAACCTATGAAAATAAAATGTCAGATATTGTATGTTTAAAAAATGATATTTTAGATATGTTATTAAATCATCCAAATATTGCTTCAAATAAAAACATAGATATTTCAAGAACAAAAGCCTTTGAGGCAATAAAAAGAGAAGATTTAGAAGGAATTAAAAATACTCTTTTAGTATATATTGATGAATTTGGAGCAACATCTATAAATATTTTAGTTTATTGTTTTTCAAGAAGTCCTGTGTGGGAAGATTGGCTTGATACAAAAGAAGATGTAATGATAAAAATAGCAAGATTAGTTGAAAAAAATCATTGTGAATTCGCATATCCTACTCAAGTTGTTCATTTGAAACAAGAGGAAAAAATAGAAGACTTAAGTTAGAAAATCTTCTATTTTTCAAGTAATATATCAGCTTTAGTTCTAAGTTTTTTTTTATATAAAAACTCTTTTTCTCTAGCTGTAAATTTTTCCTCTTTTTTCTCTTCTTGTTTTGATTCTCTTTTTTGCTCTTTTTTAAAATCTTTTTTTGAATCTTTTTTAGTATTTACTTCTTCCTCTTTTTTAAACATTGTCAAAAGTAAATAAACAGAAAAAACTATATTGAATATGATTATTAACCATTTAGAAATAAGTGCCATTTCTAAAAATGCTAATTTATCTTTTAATTTCAAATATTCAACAACATCTGAATATATAGCATTTGCAAATAAAGCAATAATCAAGAGTAAAACAATTAAGATTACTCTTCTTCTAAATTTAAATAAATAGTACCAAAAAAATGCAGATTTAACTTGTTTAAACATTTTTAATTCCTAAACAAAAAAATTTAAACCAAGAGCTGCAAGGGCAACTACGAGGGATTTTGTTTTTAAATCATCAACAATTTTTCTCTCTTCATCTGCAATTATAATTTCCAGTTGTTCATCCGTATAATCATCAAAGCTTTTATGATTTTCGACAAGTCTAGCTTTTGTTGCAAGAACAGCTTTTTCTCTAATTTTTGCGTTTACGGCTTCTTTTATTTGTAGGCTTTTTATTTTTGGATAATCAAATGCTTTTGTTGCATTTTCACTTGCAATATTTAATAATTTATTTGAATTTTCTTTTAAAGTATCTTTTATTCCCATAATTTTTCCAATATATTTTTCTTTTATTTTATCATTTATCTATTAATGAAAACATAATCAAGTATATCTCAAATCATATTTGATAAAATAAAAAAAAATACAGGAATATAAATGTCAAAAGCAACAGCAAGACACATTCTTCTAAATAATGAAAAATTAGCTAGAAAATTAAAAAAAGAGATAATAAACAACGAAATTACATTTGAGAAAGCAGCAAAAAAGTTTTCTAAATGTGGTTCTGCAAAAAGAGGAGGAAATCTTGGAACTTTTCAAAAGGGCGATATGGTTAAAGAATTTGACAATATAGTTTTTACTCAAGATTTAAACAAAATTCATGGACCAATAAAAACTCAATTTGGTTTTCACTTAATAGAAATAATGGCTAGATACTAGCCATTATTTAAAAACCCAAAATACTTTTTTAAAATTTAATATTTCAATAAAATCTTATAAAACATATTCCCATCTTGGATAAATCGAAGTAATAGTCTTCATCTCATCAATTTTAAACACATTAATAATCTTAAATCGACCACTTGTTAAAAATGCTTTTATTTTCATTTTGTATTCCTTGATTTTTCTAACTAAATTATAGCCAATTGTTTATAATATTTTACTTAATTTTATATGCTTATATATATTTATATTATTTTTATGATATACTTTTGCATATTTTTTTATTGGAGTCAAATGGATAAAGATAGTTTTAAATCATTATTAAAAAAAGCTAATTTCAATAAACGTACATTTTCAGAACATCTAGGATTAAAATATCAAAGTGTAAATTCCTGGGGAAACAATGGTAGAAGCGTTCCCTATTGGGTTGAGTCATGGTTAAATTTATATATTGACAATCATAAATGTAAGCAAATAAAAGAAATGTTGAGAAATACAGGAGTATGTGAATGAAAGTAGTTTTATCAATAGCAGGAAGTGATAGTGGCGGCGGTGCAGGAATTCAAGCTGATATAAAAAGTGCACAATATCATGGTGTTTTTATGACAACTGCAATTACAGCAGTTACTGCTCAAAATACAAAAGGTGTTAGTTCAATTGTTGTGTTAGAACCATCTTTTGTAAAAGAGCAAATAAATAGTGTACTAAGTGATTTTGAAGTAAGTGCTATAAAAGTAGGAATGTTAGGCTCAAAAAATCTAATTTTAGAAATAAAAAATGTAATAAAGGATTTAGATATTCCAATTATTTTAGATCCAGTTGCAATATCAAGAGCAGGATCTAAACTAATAGACGATGAAGCAATAAATAGCTTAAAAGAACTATTTAAATATAGCTATTTAATTACACCAAATAAATATGAAGCAAAACTTTTCTTTGGAGTAAATTCTATAGAAGATATTAAAAACTTAGTAAATTTGAAAACAAATATTTTATTTAAAAATATGATTGAAAATCAAAATGAAACTCTTGATGTATTATTAACAAGTGATGGACAAACAAAACAGTTCAAAACCTCTAAAGCAAATGATTCAAATACCCATGGAACCGGTTGTAGTTATAGCTCATCAATAGCTTCATTAATTGCAAAAAAACACTCTTTGGAAGATGCAATCAAAATATCAAAAGAGTATATTTATAATGCTATAAAAAACGCGCCTAATATTGGAAATGGAAATGGACCTATAAATCACTCTCTTAAATGATTTATAGGCCTTAACAAAGCCTTATTTAAGCAGATTATACATAAAATACGCAAATCAAAAAAGGGATAAAAGATGGAACCACAATACGATAAAATAATAGTACTACTGATTGTAGTAACAGCTGCATTTTTAACATGGAAAATGGTAAAAGATTTTTATATCACAAAATTACATAAAGTTTTCGCACATTTAATTGCTGTTATTACATCATCATTTATGCTATTGTCATCAATGTTTTTATTTTTACCTAAAAATTACCAAAGAGGTGTAGGTCCAGAAGTTGAAATAACATTTACAAGCATAATTACTGTTATTGTGATGCTTGGCGTTTTATATTTATTTTTCAAATATGTACCTAGTAATAAGAAATAAATTAAAAAATAAATAAATTATATAGGAAAAGAAATGCAAACATTTTTAGAAGAGGCTAAAAGATCTAGTCGAACTATTGCAAACCTAAGTACTGCTGTTAAAAACAAAGTACTAAACGATATGGCTGATGCTTTAATGCATCATTGTGATTTTATCATTGAACACAATCAAAAAGATATGTCAAATGCTATTTTAAATAATTTAGATGATGCTTTACTTGATAGACTTCTTTTGACAGGAGATAGAGTTCAAGCAATGTCAGATGCAATTAGACAAATAGCATCACAAATGGAACCTGTGGGAAGAATACTTGATGGATGGGTTACAAAAGATGGTTTAAATATTCAAAAAGTATCAATTCCAATTGGAGTGATTGGTATTATTTATGAAAGTAGACCAAATGTAACAAGTGATACAGCGGCTTTATGTTTTAAAAGTGGAAATGTATGTGTGCTAAAAGGTGGTAAAGAAGCAGAGCAGTCAAATAAAGCAATTGCCGTTGTTCTAAAAGAAGTATTAGCAAAAAACAAACTTCCAGAACAAGCTATTTCACTTCTACCTGATTCATCAAGAGAAGGTGTAGCAAAACTTATAAAACAAGATAAATTTGTAGATTTAATAGTTCCAAGAGGGGGAGAAGAACTTATAAAATATGTAAGTAAAAATTCTTCAATTCCAGTTATTAAGCATGATAAAGGGCTTTGTCATATTTACGTTGATAAAGATGCAGCACCAGCAAAAATAATTGACATAGCAATAAATGCAAAATGTCAAAGACCAGGCGTTTGTAATTCTATGGAAACTTTATTAATTCATGAAGATATAGCACCATATATTTTACATGGATTAGAAGATGCATTTAGTGAATATGGAACTATTTTAAAAGGTTGTTCTGAAACGATGAAATTTATAAAAGTAATTCCAGCTACACTTGAAGATTATGATACAGAATACTTAGCAAATATACTAAATATAAAAATAGTAAAAAATGTTGAAGAAGCTATTACTCATATTCAAAAACATGGTTCTGGACACTCTGAATCAATTTTAAGTGAGAACTACACAACTGTAAATAAATTTTTAAACGAAGTTGATGCGGCGTGTGTTTATGCAAATGCAAGTACAAGATTTACAGATGGTGGAGCTTTTGGATTAGGAGCTGAAGTTGGAATTTCAACGAATAAACTTCATTCAAGAGGACCTATGGGAATTAATGATTTAACAACATTTAAATATAAAATTTATGGTTCTGGTCAAATTCGATAGTTTTCAGATAAAATGTCAAAAAAGTATAAAAAATAAATTAGTAGAGAGATATGACAAAAAAAATATTATTAACCCTGTCAAGCGTAATTGTTGCAGTACTATTTTGGTACTACTTTGGAGCAGTATCTATTTTAAAAGATAATTCAAGCTCTTTTTCTAAACTTCAATGTGTATCTTATGCACCTTTTGCAAAAGATGAATCACCATTTTTATTTGATAGTGGTTTAGTTATTTCAAGTGATAAAGTAAAAGAAGATTTAAAACTTTTATCAAAATACACAGATTGTATTAGAACTTATTCAACTGTTGGATTAGAAATGATTCCAGCAATTGCTAGAGAAAATAACTTAAAAATGCTTATGGGAGCATGGGTTAGTAAAGATAAAGTTCAAACAAAACAAGAACTTGATACTTTAATTAAATTAGCGAGTGAAAACCAAGATATAGTAAGAGCTGTTATTGTTGGAAATGAAGTTTTACTAAGAGGTGATACATCAGATGTACAGCTTACAGAATACTTAAAACAAGTAAAAACTGCACTTCCTAATACAAAAGTAACATATGCAGATGTTTGGGAGTTCTGGCTTAAACATCCAACAATTAGGGAAAGTACAGACTTTGTAACTATTCATATTCTTCCATATTGGGAAGATGAGCCAATGGGAATAAAAAGAGCTATTGGTCACTTAGCTGATGTTAGAGGTGAAGTTGAAAGTATTTTAAAAGATAAAAATATTTTAATTGGTGAAACAGGTTGGCCATCTGAGGGAAGAATGAGAGAAGATGCACTTCCTAGTAAAATAAACCAAGCTTTATTTGTAAGAGAATTTGTTCAATTAGCAAATAAAAATAATTGGAATTATAATATCATAGAGGCTTTTGACCAACCTTGGAAAAGAGTAAGCGAAGGTGCTGTTGGTGGATTCTGGGGATTATTTGATAAAGATAGAAATGATAAAAATGTTTTTGCAGGAGATGTATCAAATTTTCCTAACTACAAATATTTAGCATTTGGAACACTTACTCTTATATTATTATTTTCATTTTTATTAAAAAATAAAGAAATATCAACAAAAAGATTAATTGCATTTTCATCTATAAATACTATATTTGCAATACTGTTTGTACTACAAATTGAACAATATAATTTAACAGCAAGAACAACCTTAGAAGAGATATGGGCATTTTTAATATTAGCAGTGCATATTGCTATTTACTATTTCTTCCTATTGAATATTGTAAAAAATAAAGAAAATGATTCAATACCAGTTTCACTGTTTTACTCATCAGCAATTTTAATGGCTATTACAAATATTGGTTTAGCATTTGATGGAAGATATAAAAACTTTGAAATATATATATTCGCAATTTCAGCTATTTCATTTTTATGGGCTTATAGAAATAAAATTCATGAATTAAATTTTGGTAAATTTGAAAAAGCATTGTCTTTAGTTGTGCTAATCTCTTCAGCTTATGCCCTTTATAATGAAACAATTGTAAATATTTTTTCTAATACATGGATTATTATTACTCTAGTTTTTGCATTTATTTTAAATAGAGGAAGCAAAGGTATTAATTTTTGTCAAATAAGAGAATTATCAATTTATGTATTAGTTTTCTTTGCTGCTTTTTTTACTCTAAAATATGGTTTTACAGATAATAAAGAAATTGCAACACAATGTAATTTATATGCTGGAACATTAACTTGTAAAATAAAAGATTTAATTGGAGCATATATATACTTTGGATACTTAGGAGTTACAGCATTTATTATTACATTAATAGCTCTAGTTTTAAATAAAAAAATTACGACTTTAATAGCACTTGCCGCTAGCTCATGTGCAATTGTATTATCCAATCCATTTTTAGGATCAATTGGATTTATTATTTGTACTTATTTTTTAACAAAAAATAAAGATTAAAAAAGATTTTATTCACTAGCTTGTGTTTACAAGCTAGTAATTTTAAGTATTTATTTTTTTGTTTTTTCAGATTGTTTAATAAGATTTTCTATAGTTTTATTTTCTTCCTGAATTTTTGCTGGTACTACTTCATCACTATCAACATCACCGATTATTTCTTCCATTGTTTTAACAGGAAAAGGTGGTAATTTGAACTTATCTTCTTTAATTGTAATATTAAATACTGCAAGTTTAGCTTCTTGAATTTGCACAAGACCAAGTGATTTTGTTATTAGTTTTAAAGGAACTGAATTATAAACCCAGATTTTATCCTCACCTAGTTGCCAAACATCACAATCATATCCTAAAATTTTTTCAACACCTAAATTTTTCGCACCCATAGAAATAAATGCTTCTTTATTTTTTACACCTAAAGTTGGATCTTCATCATCTAATACCATTTTTTGAGTATATGTTATTTCATCAGTAAAATCTACATTGTAAATTTTATCTCCCATAATTTTTGTAATTGTTCTTTCTTCTTCTGTTTCATTCATCACAGTTTGTTGGATTTTTTCATCTGTTAACTCAACATTTCCAAAATCTTTAAAATAAAGTTTACTAGTTCCACTTAATGTAGCAGAACCTCCTGCCATATCTCCTTCTCCAACAATTTCATATTCAATCATTCCTGATTTCACATCATATCTATTTGCAGCTGCAAATAAATTAACAACACCTAATAACAAAAATATAGCTATATATTTTGATTTTCTCACCTTTTTATCCTCTAGTAAATTGGCGGAATTATACAGATTATAAATGATTATTGCAATAGATTTTAAGCTATTTTTTTTAATATATTTAAAATAAATACCACCAAATGAACACCATATTCAATTAGGATAAATAAAACAAAAGGAGTTTTCTATGTCGTATTCAAAAAAAAGATATTTTATCTATTTTTTTATAAGCTTATTTATAATGATAGTTCCCTTCATCACTATAAATAATAATCATCTATTGTTATTATCATTTGATAAATTGCAATTTCATTTCTTAGGTATAGTATATAGTGTTAGTGAACTTTATATTATGCCATTTTTACTTATATTTTTATTTATTGGTATTTTTGCAATAACATCAATGTTTGGAAGAGTTTGGTGTGGATGGGCATGTCCTCAAACTATTTTTAGGGTTATTTATAGGGATTTAATAGAAAGTACAATTCTTGATTTAAGAAGAATTAAAAATAAACAAAAAGATATTGATTATAATAAAAAGAATAATCAAGTTAAAGAATATTTAGCAATTACTTTATGGGCAATTATTTGTTTAATAATTTCATCGAATTTTATGTTATATTTTGTACCACCTGAAGATTTCTTTAAATATATAGAAAATCCAGTAGAGCATAGTTTTATGATTTTATTTATTCTTTCAATTACTTTATTTTTAATATATGATATTGTCTTTATAAAAGAGAATTTTTGTGTATATATTTGTCCCTATTCTAGAATTCAATCTGTTTTATACGATGATAATACAAAACAAGTTACATATGACCACACAAGAGGTGGGAAAGTTTATGAAAATAATGTTAAATCAATTTTTAAATTAAAAGAATGGAAAAATCAAGAAGAATGTACCACTTGTGAAGCTTGTGTAAAAATATGTCCAACACATATCGATATAAGAAAAGGATTACAAGTTGAATGCATAAATTGTTTAGAATGCAGTGATGCTTGTAGTACTGTAATGAATAAATTTAATAAACCCTCACTCATAAATTGGGGAAGTACAAATAAGGTTTTAAATAAACAAAACATATCTCTTTTTACTAAAAAAAATATAACATATTTTGCATCACTATTTTTAGCTATATTTTTAGCTTTTTATTTTTCTTTAGATAAAGAAGATTTTTTGGTAAATGTAAATAAAACTACTCAACTTTATAAAATAAAAGAAAATAATATTGTTGCAAATAACTATATATTAACAATTCATAATACTCAAGATGAAACTCTAAATTTTGATATAAAAGTACTTGATGAAAAAAACTATAAAATAAAAAGATTTGATAATTTTACCCTTGATGCAAATAAAAAAATAAAAAAAGTTTTAATAATTGAAACTACAAAAGACTATGCAAAATCTACAAATAATATTTCTGATATAGATATAGAAATAAGTACTTTAAATAAAAAATTTAAAGTTACTAAAAAAATATCTTTTATACACCCATAATATTAAATAGCCTTTTCAATAAGGAGGGAAAAACAAGCTCCCTCTTTTTGATTTTCAACACTTATTTTTCCTAAAAATCCTTCTTCTATTATCATTTTACAAAGATATAAACCAAGACCATTCCCCTGCTCTTTTGTAGAAAAATATGCTTCAAATACTTTTCTTAGATTTTTACTTTTTATTCCACCGCCATTATCAAGTAAAGTAATAATTACCTCAGCACTAGAAGAGGTGATTGTTACGTTAATTTTTGGATTTTTAATATTTTTCAATACATCAATTGAGTTTGAAACAAGAGAAAAAATAACCTGTGAAAGTTCACTTTTTACTCCAAATACTTTTATATCTTCATATGTTTTAAAATTTATTTTAGAACTTATATTATGTTTTTTTAAATCAGCTGATAATATTGTTATAGCATTATCAACAGCATCTTTTACCATAAAAGTTTCTTTCTCTTTGGAACTTGTGTAAAACTCAGTAAAATCACTAATAGTTTTTGATAAAAAAATCACTTGTTGTTTTGCTTGTTCTACTTTTTTATCAAAATATATTTCATCTAAATTTTTATTTTCAAATCTCTTTTTTAGATTGATTAATATATATGAGATATTATTTAAAGGCTGACGAAATTGATGAGTTATATTTGCAATCATTTCTCCTGATTTTACAAACTTTGATTGATGTAAAACCATTTGTTCAAAATTTTTATTTCTATTTTTTAAATCATTATATTTATATGATACTGATATTGTAAAAAGTATAGCTTCTATTGCAAATACACTTAAAACTATATCAAAATATCCACTTTGAATATAATAGTTTTTAAAATCAAAAACAAAAAGAAATATACAAAGAATAGACCAACCAATAACATATATAAGAGTTGGTTTAAAGCCTTGTTTCAAATTAAAAATAATTGATATAAATAAAATTGCATAAATGATAGTATAAGGAATATACTCAAAAAGCATATAATGATAAAAAGCTGTTAATATAACTACATTTAACAATATAGTATTTATAATTAGCTCTTTATAGTTAGTAATTTTTGGTAAAAACTTTCCTTCATAAAAAGTCACTGCAAAAAGAATTGCACTAATACTTGCTATTACTACAGATACGTCTTGAACCCATAAACTTATTTCAAATAAATTACTATAAGTAAGAATATAAATCAAAGAAAAAATTTGCATAAAACAATAACTTATATAAAATATCTCTTTTGAATATATATATCTTATCAAGGTGTATACAATTGTCATAATCAATATTCCAAAAGTAATACCATAAAATAAAATTAGATTTACATCATAGAGCAATTTTGTATCCACTATTTGTAAGATTTAAAATAAGTTCTTTTGGGATTTTTGTTTTAATATTTTTTACAAGAGTTTTTAAAGCATCTTTTGTCATAACACTATCATACCAAACATAATTTTCAATCTCTTCATAACTTACATATCTATTTGAATTTTTTATCAATAACTCTAAAAATAAAATTTCTTTAGCTCTTAATTTTACTATTTCATCTTTTATAAATAAATTTTTATTAAAAGTATCAAAATATGTATCAACATCTAGTTTTATAATGTTTGTTTTATCCTCTTCTAAGCTATTAACACATAAAAATAAAGCCTCTTCAAACTCTTTTTCATTTACAGGTTTAACGAGATATTTCACAAGTCCTAGTTCGATGGCTTTTAGTAAATAATCCTTATCACAAAATGCAGTTATAACTATTATTTGAGTTTTTTTATCTTTTTGTCTTATTCTTTTTACAAATTCTAAACCATTTAATTTTGGCATTTGAATATCTGTAATTATAATATCAGGTTTGTATTTTTCATATAATTGCAAGGCTTTTATAGCATCGCTAGCTTCATAAATATTCTCAAAATAATTTTCAAGGTATTCAATACCATTTTCTCTAGCTATTTCATCATCTTCAACATATAATATTTTTATATTTTTATAGTATTTTCTTAACATATAATATTATATCTTATATATGATTATGTTAATATTCCATTATGAGAGAATATAAATCACAAACAAAAGAAATAATAGCAACAACAACATTTTCAACGCCTATTGGTGAAATGTTCGCAGCAGCTTCAAAAAAAGGCATAGTTATGCTTTGTTTTTTTACTCCTTTTAATATAGAAGCAAAAATACAAACACTAAAAGACACACTTAATGCAGATGTAATACCTGCTAATAGTGAAATATTCGATGCTTTGAAAATACAATTAGAAGAGTATTTTAATAAACAAAGAACAACTTTTGAAATTCCATTACAGCTTATTGGCTCACCTTTTCAAGTAAAAGCATGGAAAGAGTTATTAAATATTCCATATGGAAAAACTATATCTTATAAACAACAAGCTTTAAATATACAACAAGATAAAGCCCATAGAGCAGTAGCAAACGCAAATGCACAAAATATGATAGCAATACTAGTTCCATGTCATAGAGTAATAGCAAGCAGTGGAAAACTTAGTGGTTACAATGGTGGAGTTGAGAAAAAAGAATTTTTATTAAAATTAGAATCAAATAATGATTAATAAAACAATATTTAGACAATATGATATAAGAGGTATTGTAAATAGTGAGCTAACACAAGAAAATAGTAAATTAATTGGATATTATTTGGGTCTTACAATAAAAGAAAAAAACCCACAAAAAACTTCATATATTGTAGTTGGTTACGATATAAGAACTCACTCTAAAATGCTTTTTGAAGCTTTGATTTCTGGAATAAATTTATCAGGATGTAAAGTTTTAGATATAGGACTTGTAGCAACGGGAGTAAACTATTTTGCTTCCTTTCAAGAGTATCTAATCGATAATAAAACAATAAAACCACAAGCTTCTATTATGATAACAGGAAGTCACAATGCAAAACACTATAATGGTTTTAAAATAACAATAAACAATGAACCTTTTTTTGGTGATGAATTAATAGACTTATATGAAAAAATTTTTAAAAATAGTGAAATACAAATACCTAATAATTTTGAAGTAATAAAAGTAAATGCTAAATCTTTATATGTCGATTATATGATAAATCAATTTTCACATCTAAAAGATTTTCCTATTCCTTTTGTGCTTGACTGTGGAAATGGTGTAGCAAATACTGTTTTATGTGAAATACTAGATAAATTAAATTTAAATTATATAGGTTTACATCTAGAACCAGATGGAGAATTTCCAAATCATCATCCAGACCCAACAAATGAGAAAAATCTTGAAGATTTAAAAGCTTTATTAAAAGATGAATATAATTTAGGTTTTGCCTATGATGGAGATGCAGATAGAATTGCAGTTCTTACTCAAAAGTACAATATAAAAGGTGATATGCTAGCACTTTTATTTTCAAAAACTATGAAAAATCCAGTGATTATTGGAGAAGTAAGCTACTCACAAAATATCTTTGATGAAATGAATCAAACAACAAAAACTATTATGGATAAAACAGGTTATTCAAACTTGCGATTAAAACTAAAAGAGTTAAATGCAGACCTAGCAGCAGAAGTATCAGGACATATATTTTTTAATGATAGATATTATGGTTTTGATGATGCTATTTATGCAACCTTTAGAGTATTAGAATTAATTCAAAAAGGAATAGATTTAGATAAAGAGCTTGATAAACTTCCAAAAGTTTATACAAGTTCAAACATTGAAATAATAGTATCAGAGAGTAAAAAGTTTTTAATTATTGAAAAAATTGAAGAAAAATTAAAAGAAATTCAAAGAGGATTTCCAATTATAAAAGATATTTTAAAAATAGATGGCCTTAGAATCAATTTTGAGTATGGTTGGGCGCTCGTTCGAGCTTCAAATACAAATGCACTGATTATGACAAAATATGAAGCTACAACAGAAGCTACAGCTATTGGTTATCAAAAGGCTGTTGAAAATCTAATACAAGAGGTAAGAAATGAACTTAATTGCATTACAAATTAAAACAAGTCTTGATTTTGAGAAAAACTTAACACATTTAAAAGCGCTTATTAAAGCATGTGAAGAAGATTCTCTAATTCTAGCACCTGAGTTAGCTCTAAGCGGTTTTTCATATGATAGAATGATTGAGGCTTCTAATTTTTCACTGAAAGCTATAGAAGATATTAAAGCACTTAGTTTTAATAAAATCATTGCTTTAACTTTTATTATAAAAAAAGATGATAATTTTTTTAATACCTTATATATTTTCCATAATCAAGAAATTGTTCATACCCAATCAAAAGTGCAACTATTTCCACTTGGAAATGAACTAGAATATTTTAGTGCAGGAAATAAAAATGATATAAAAATTATTGAAATAAATGGAATTAAAATAGCCACATTAATATGCTTTGAGTTAAGATTTCCAAAACTTTGGGAAAAAGTAAAAGGAGCTGATATTATTTTAAATCCTGCAATGTGGGGTTTAAAAAGAAAAGATCATTATGAATCTATTTCAAAAGCCCTAGCTTTAGTAAATCAATGCTTTGTAATCGCTTGTAATAGTGCTGATGATAATATGGCAAAAGGAAGTGCAATTATAAGTTCTTTTGGAAATGTAATAAAAGATGATTCAAAGGAAGTAATAAAAACAAATTTTGATTTAGATGAGATTAAAAAAACGAGAAGATATATCGATATTGGATTGAACTAAGAGTTCGAATAAATTAAATTTATTCTACTCTTAAAGAATCTCTAATTTCATCCAAAGGAATACCATTTTGTTTAGCAAGAAGTGCTAATTTTGTTATTCTTTTTATATGAGATGGAATAATTTTATATGTTGTAAAAGTGCTTGCTTTTACACCTATTTCTTCTGCAAATCTACCTTGAGAAGTAAAGCCTATTTCTTTGATAATTTTCTTAAATTCTTTCTTTTCCACTGATTCTAACTTCTGACAAAAATTTTCGAAATTATAGTTACACCTACCTAAAAATCACATTAATCAGCATTTAAATCCAAGTAAATTATAGCCAAATTTGACAATTTTATACTTTTAAAGTATAATTCCGAACTTAATTTAAGAAAAAACAAAGGAGAAATCAATGAAATTGAAAGTTATTTTATTTATTCTAATGTTTGTATCTAATATTTTTGCATCAGATTTTGACATTAAAAATTTAACTCAAGATGAAATTGAAACACTAAAAGAGATCAAAAGACAAGGTCAAGCCCATGGTCTTAGTTACTCATTAATGGCAATTGCAATAAAAGAATCTAGCTTAGGCAAATATTTAGTTAACGTAGATACAAAAGACTATGGTTTATACCAAGCACATTTAAAAACTGTGATTGATAGAGAGAATGTACAAGATAATTCATGGAATAGAAATAAATTTGCAATGAAATTAATATCAGATTTTAAATTCGCAACAAAAAATGCAATAGATGAACTTATATATTGGCAAAAAATTCACAAGAATGATTGGTCAAAAGTTTGGAGTAGTTACAATGGTGGTTGGAAATACAACAGTAAAGCAGCAAGAGACTATTCTCAAGATATTGCTTCAATAATACGAGAACTAAAAAAAATCGACGTATAATACTTTTTTAACTAGGGAACTTCCTAGTTATCCCATTAAATAAATCCCCTTAATTTAAACTCTTTTTTTACTCAAAATGCAAAAACACATTATCTTAACATCTATTTACTTTAATGATAATCATTCTTAATATTAATAATACTTTAAGATTACTTACTATACTATTCAATAATGATTATCAGTATAAAGGATTTAAAATGATTAATTGTATAAAAATAAAAAATAAAAATGACTTAGTAAAACCAACTGGTTGCACTTGTTAATAAAGGATTTAAAATGAGCGTATTAATTATTGGAGGAGATCAAATCTCACAGATTTCATCAATGCTAGAGTCTTTAGGTGCTAAAACAATAAATCATTGGGATGCTAGAAAAAAATCATCTGCTCCAAAGAAAAAAGTTCCTTTAAATACAGATTGTATAGTAATGCTTACTTCTTTTTTGAATCATAATACTATGCTTAAATATAAAAATGAAGCGAAGAAGAAAAATATACCATTTATCTGTGCAAAAAGATCAATATCTTGTGTATATGATGAATATGTAAAAATAATGGGTATTAAAGATTGTAAAGATTGTTATGCAAATTGTAATTTTGGAGATGAAAATGCTAAATAAAAATTTAATTGGATTTAGTGATAAAGAAGAGTATTTGCCAAAAGATTTTGATGAGTTTAATTCAATAATTAGATTAAGACAAATGTTTTTAAATTTAAGTAATAATATTTTGCATTCATACTGCCATTTTTCAAAATATGAGCAAAAAAAGCTATCATCTATATCTTTAAAAGATGCTTTTGAATATAAAATAAAAAATATGCTTCCAATTAATTATGTAAAATCAAATAAAAGTAAAAATAGCACTTTTAATTTATGCATTAATTCTACAAAAATTATTAATAACTATTTAAATCCAAAAAATAAAAATCAAATTTTTGTATCAAACAATCATTTACTTCCTCTTGCAAAACTTATATCAATTTGTTTCACAAATAATAAGATGCAAGTACTTATTGATAAACATTTATTATTTCATGAATTTGTGTTAAAAAAAATAAAAAAACTACATAATGACAAAACTGTTATTGATTTAGGTGATTCAATATGTATAAAAACAAAAGATTTTGTTGGCTTGAAAATTTATACTTCATGGAAAGATATAATAGTAAATAAACCAAATATCCAAGATGAATTAGAAAGTGCAATAAAATCGATTAAGAAAGGCGAGTATTATCAAATATATTTAGCTTATCCAAAAAACAATAACTTTAAAAAACAAATCCCTATTTATGTGGATGAATTAAAAAATAAAGAGTATCAAATAAAAGCAATACCCTACTCTTTAAGATCAATTATAAAAAACTAAAAAAGGAAATAAACATGGCAACAGCAATATTTTTTGCAAGTAGTACAGGAAATAGTGAAGAAATAGCTTCTAAAATAGCTTCAAAATTGAATAATATCGAAGTATTTGATTTATCAGGAACAAAAATTGACAAAATTAATAACTATGATAAAATAATTTTAGGTGGTTCAACGTGGGGAGATGGTGAATTAAATGATGATTGGGAAGATGTATGGGGTGATTTTTGTAAATTAGACTTATCTTCTAAAACAATTGCATTATTCGGATTAGGTGACCAAGAAAGCTATAGTGATGAATTCTGTAGTGCATTAGGAATAATATATGAACAAGCGAAATCAATGAATGCAAAAATTATTGGTTTTACATCAAGCGAAGGTTATTATCATGATGCTTCAAAAGCGCAAATAGACAATGAGTTTGTTGGATTAGTAATTGATGAAGACAATCAAAGTGATTTAACAGATGAAAGAATTGCAAAGTGGGTAAATGAAATAAAAGAAGATATTTTATAAAATACTAAATCAAGGGTAGTAAAAGTACTACTCTTGACAAGCTTCACAAGCCCCATACAATTGCATAGAATGGCTAGTTATTTTAAATTTGTTCTTTTTAGCAATTTTATCTTGTCTTTTTTCAATTTCATCATCCATAAATTCAATAATTTTTCCACAAGATGTACAAATCAAGTGATCATGATGTGATTTAGCATTACTTTCATATTTTTTCCCATCTGTCCCAAAAGCAATAGAAGTAATTAAATCAACTTCTTCCAAAAAACTAAGTGCTCTATATACAGTAGCTATTCCAATATTTGAGTCAGGATGCTCTTTTTTAATCTCATTATATACTTCTTCAGCCGTTAAATGATCTTGAGCATCTAATAAGATACTTAAAACAATTTCTCTTTGTTCTGTATATTTAAGTCCTTTTTGTTTTACAATTTTTTTTAATTCGTCTATTATTTCTTCGTTACTATTTTCATTTAACATTAAAGTACACCTTCAAAAATTTTATACTGATTTAGTATATCTAAAGTTAACAAAAATTACAAATATAATTTATTGATGCATATCAAGTATTCAAAAGTTAGATTATATTATAATAATCATTATTAATACTATAAAAGGTAAATAAATGACATTAAATGAATTAAAAATAAAAGAAAGTGCTGAAGTCTTATCAATTAATTGTGATAACGTACTAAAAAATAGACTCTATTCATTTGGAATTACAAAAGGTGCTATTGTAAGAATTGAAGAATTAACTCTTACAAAAAGTACTATTGAGATAAAAATTAATCAATCAAAAATTGCTCTTAGAGTAAGTGAAGCTGAAAAAATTGAGGTTAAGTATGCAGAATAAAATTATAAAAATAGCTTTGGTGGGACAACCTAATGTTGGAAAATCTATGCTTATTAACTCAATTTCAAATGCAAGATTAAGAGTTGGAAATTTTTCAGGTGTAACAGTTGCAAAAGAAGAAGTTTTTTTAAAATATAAAAACTATCAAATCCAAATAACAGATTTACCAGGAGCATACTCTTTAAATGATTATACTCTTGAAGAAAAAGTAACAAAAGAATTTTTAGATAAATCAGATTATGATATTATATTAAATGTTCTAGACTCAACAAATCTTCAAAGAAATCTTCTTTTAACTTCAGAATTATTAGCTCTTGATAAAAAAATGATACTTGCATTAAATATGAGTGATGAAGCAGATAAAGAATTAATAACTATAGATGAACTACAATTAAGCAAAATTCTTGGAAAACCTTGTATTAAAACAAGTGCTGCAAAAAAAAGTGGTATAAACAAACTTTTAGATGAAATTGTTTCGAAATTTGAAAGTCAGAAACTTCCAACAAAACTATTCTTTTCAAGTGTAATTGAAGAAGAGATTGAAACTATTTCTACTTTATTAAAAGATTGCGCATATAAAACAAATCAAACTTATAGACAAATAGCAATTAAACTTTTAAAAGAAGACAAGCAAACATACAAATATTTTCATGATGAACCAATTTGGGTAAAACTACAAGCTGTTTTAAATGAATCGTTTGAACATCTTTACATTCATTTCAATACAAAAAATATGGAAGATATTTTTAATGATGAGAAATTTGCTTTTGCAAAAGGAGCAGTTACTGAAACTGTAAAACAAAAAATCATTGAGAAAAAAACATTAACTGAAAAAGTGGATGCAATATTAATTAACAAATTTGCAGGTTTACCAATATTTTTATTTTTAATGTGGGGACTATTTCAATTAACATTTGAAGTAGGAACTATTCCTATGGATATTATAGATGCTTTTTTTGCAAGTATAATTGATTCTACAAAAGAAATTTTAGGTGATAATCAAATCTCTTCAATTATTGCAGATGGAGCAATAGCAGGTGTAGGTTCAGTTGTATTATTTTTACCAAATATTGTAATTTTATTTTTTGGGATTGCTTTACTTGAGACTACAGGGTATATGAGTAGAGTTGCATTTTTACTTGATGGATTTTTTCATAAATTTGGTCTTCATGGAAAATCATTTATCCCTTTGGTTACAGGATTTGGATGTTCGGTTCCTGCATATATGGCTGCTAGAACATTAAAAAATGAAAGAGATAGATTACTAACTTTATTTATTATTGGATTTATGTCTTGTGGGGCTAGACTTCCTATTTATGTACTTTTTGTTGGAGCATTTTTTGGTGAAAGTAATGCAGGGAACATTTTATTTTTAATATATATAAGTGGTGCATTATTAGGATTAATTGCTGCAAAAGTATTAAAAATAGTTGTATTTAAAAGTGAAGATGAACCTTTTGTAATGGAAATGCCAAAATATAGACTTCCATCATTTAAGTTAATTTGGCATACAGTCTCAAATCAAGCAATGATGTATTTAAAAAAAGCAGGTACTTATATTTTAGCAGCATCTTTACTTATTTGGTTTGCAAGTAATTATCCAAAACATTTAGATGTAGAAGAAACATATAATCAAAAAATTGAATTAGTAAGCTCTGAAGAAGAAAAAAATAATCTTAAAAATGAATTAGATTTATATAATTTAGAAAATTCATATTTAGGATATATTGGAAAATCTACAGAAGGATTTTTTGCACCTTTAGGATTTGATTGGAGAATGACAGTTGCCTTAGAAACAGGACTTGCTGCAAAAGAAATAGTTGTATCTACATTATCTATTTTATATGGATTAGGTGGAGAAAATGATGAAACATCAGATAGTTTAATTGATAAAATTAAAAATAATATTCCATTTGCATCTGCAATTGCATTTATTGTATTTGTTATGATTTATTTACCTTGTTTAGCTGCATCTATGGTTTTTGCAAAAGAGGCTGGAGGATGGAAATATTTAGGATATTTATTTGTATTTACAACTACAACTGCATGGGTTTTATCTTTTATTGCATACAATGCAACAAAACTGATAATAAGTTAAGAGTAAATCTTAACTTATTTCTTTACTATAATTTATTTATTTTAATTCAAAAGAAGAAGTATATTCACTTTGGTTATAAATAATTTTGAAATTCCATTTACCACCTTCTCTACCATCAAGATATCTATAATCATAAGCTGAAACATCACCTGCTGGGATATTCATTTCTCTTGTTCTTGATATCTCGCCTGTTGGACTAATCCAATTTATAACTATTTGTTGATCTTTTGTGTCTCTAATTACTTCAAATTTACAAATAATTGAATTTTCATCTTCTAAAATTAAACAATCAACATTTGGATTATATGCTGGAGCAACTTCAATTACTTTTTCTTCTTCAACTAGTTTATTTTCAGCAAATGCTATGTTTGCCAATAATAAAATAGAAACGATATATTTAATCATTTTTTTCTCTTTTTTCCTGTTCTATATCCATAAATTTCATTAATAAATATTTAATTGGAGCGTAAAATGTTGTCATTGAAACTATTGTAATTATCAATTGAGCTATTTTAAATAAGGAACTATTCTCACTCAAAATAAATAATACTATATAATAACTAATAAACACAGAGATTATAGCACAAATTACAATACTTATTATAACAATAATATTATAATTCATTTTTCTTCCAAATAGGTTTTTCCTCAAAACAAGCTCTATTTTCTAAAACTTCAAAAGGTTCGTATGCTTTTTTATAGCCCATTGAGAAATGGTCTTTTATCCAATAACCTAAATAAATATATGGAATATTGAGCTCTTTTGCTATTTTTATTTGTGCCAAAATTGAAAACTTTCCTATTGATAGATCTGCATAATCATGATCATAATAACAATAAATTGCAGATATTGACTTATCTAAGATATCAACTAATGCAACACCTATTAACTTGTCATCTCTTACATATAAAAACTCTTTTGCAAACTCTTCTTTAGCTTCAACATAAGATTTCAAATAATCATTAGGTTCAATTGGGCTATATGGCCAATCTTTCTTATCATTCATAAATTTATGATACTTATCATAAAGATTTAAATGTTCCATTGTCATAGATGGTGGTCTTATATAAAGTTTAGTATCTCTATTTTTTGCAATTACTCTTTTTTCTGATTTAGAAAATTTGTAATTTTGAACATCAATTCTAATAGATACACATTTTGTACAAGATTTACACTCAGGAACAAAATGCATTTTTCCAAATCTTCTCCAACCTCTCTCTAACATTGCTTGATATTGGGAAGAAGAACAAGAATAAATATACTTATATCTAATATCAGATATTCTTTCATCAAAATAAGAGCAGCTTCTATTTTCTTCTACAAATTCAATATCTGGATTTTGAGTAAACATAATTATTCGTTAATTTTTTCTTTTATTTCTTTTGCAATAGCACAAATTTTTTTAATTTTTTCATCATTTGATAAACTATCATCAATTATATGTTTTACAAAAGCACTTCCTACTATAACACCATCAACACCAATAATCTTCTCTTTGCAAGTTTTTTCATCAACACCAAAACCAATGTATAAAGGTGTATTTGAATATTTTCTTACATTATTAATAATTGAAGTTAAATCCTCTTTTTGTCCGCTTCCTGTAATTCCAGCATAAGCAACCATATAAATAAACTTTTTAGCATCTGCTACTATTAATTTTATTCTCTCTTCACTATCAGTTGGTGCTACAAATGAGATATTTGTCTTATTATATTTATCAAATAAACTTTGGAAGTTTTGCGCCATTTCATAAGGAAGATCTGGAATAATAGTTCCTTGAATATTATATTCTTGGGCATTTTGTAAAAACTTTTCCATACCATAATGATAAAATGGATTTAAATAACCCATCCATAAAGTATCAATATCTTTTGCAATTTTTGAAGAAACTTCAAATAAATCTTTTAATTTAAAACCATTATTTAACGCAATTAAATTTGCTTTTTCAATAACAGGACCATCTGCTACTGGATCAGAAAAAGGTATTCCTAACTCCAATGTATCAACCCCTGCATTTTTCATACTATAAGCTAAATCAATTGTAAAATTGTTATTTGGAAGGGATGATGTAATATAACCTACTAATTTTTTCAAAATCGTAATCCTATCTTTAAAATTTGAATTATTTTATCTAAAATCTACTTTTAAACTATTAATTATTCTTTTTTATCTTCTGTATTTTCCTTTGCATCTTTTTTGCTTCTTTTCAAAAGTACATTAATAATATTTTGAATATTAATAAAAAATCTTGTTGTGTAAGAAGTTTGGCTATTTACAATCTCTTGGCCTAATTTTATATCTATTGCTTCTGATTTTTTCATGGATAAAAGTTGAGAAGGGAATACACTTCTATGCCCTGTCATTAAAAAAGCAATAATAATAGAAATAGCTGCATAATGCCCAACATCCATTCCAAAAAGTTCAACAGACATTATCATTGCAGCAATTGGAGCACTTGTTGTTCCTGCTAAAACACTAACAAAACCAAGTGCTGCAAATAAAGGAATATACCCATCTACTAAATATCCAAAGAAATTACCACTTGTTGCACCAACATAAAATATTGGGGTAATAACTCCACCACTTCCACCAAAAGCTAAAGTTAAAGAAGTAAAAATAGTTTTCATAATAAAAGCATACCAAGGCACATTTTCATAAGCATCGGTGTTATAGGATAAAGAATCTTTTATTGTATGAAAACCTAATCCTAGATAATCTTCTCCAAAAATTAGAGTTAAAATTACAAGAATAATTCCACCTAAAAAAGCTTTTAAAATATAATTTATTTTTACTTTGTCAACATATTTATGTAAAGTACCCAATGTAGTAATAATAAAATCAGCTACTAATCCAAAAAATATTCCACCTAAAATAACTTTTGATAATAAAATATAATTAAAATCAAAACTTGAATAAAATGCTATATAAAAATATGTATAATTAATACCGAACATCTTTGCTACTAAAAATGCTGAAAATCCAGCAACTATTGAAGGCAATAAAATATCATACATTAAAGCACCAACAATTAATATCTCTACTCCAAAAATTGCACCTGCTAATGGTGTTCCAAATACAGAAGCAAATCCCGCACTAATTCCACAAATTACAATTTTTTTTCTATCTCTATTTGTAAAATTTAATTTCATTGCAATAAAAGAAGCTAAAGATGCACCAATTTGAGCACCAGGTCCTTCTTTTCCAACAGAACCTCCTGCAAAAATAGTAAGTACTGTTGCAAACAGTTTTGTTGGAACAACACTAATATTAATTTTTCCAGAATTTTTATGAACAGCTTCGATTACTTTTTCCGTTCCATGGCCTTGGGCACTTGGAGCAAATTTTTTAACAATAAAAACTGTTATTGCTAAAGCAAAAGGTAAAGTATAATAATAATTAAAAGGTAGTAATTCCCTTGAATTTTCACAATATTCTAAAAGTTTTAGAAATAAAGAAACAACAGCACCAATTAAGGCACCAATTAAAGATGATAGAATTATCCATTTTGTGATACTTGCAAATAGAATAGTTTGTTCGGCTAGGTGTTTTTGTATATTTAAGTCATTTTTCATAAGAAAGCTTTATATTTATTTTAAATTTATATTTAGTATTTGATTTTAACGAAACACTTATTTACATATTCTTTAAAAATAAGCTTTTTATGACAAATATTCAAATTCTGAATTTTTAATAGCTTGAGATAATCAAACCTCAAGCTAAATTTTTTCACTAATCTATTTTTTTGCTTTTTTTTCTAAATCATAAAAATAATTTGTAGCTTCAACAAAACCATCAACACTTCCACAGTCAAATCTTTTACCTTTAAATTTATAGGCTAATACCATGCCACTTTTAGCTTGTGTACATAATGCATCAGTAATTTGAAGTTCTCCATTTTTGCCGGGTTTAGTTTTAGAAATCACTTCAAAAATACTTGGGGTTAAAATATATCTTCCAATAACAGCTAAATTTGATGGAGCTTTATCATTATCAGGTTTCTCAACCATATTTGAAACCATAAAAACACCATCTTCTATTTTACTTCCTTCAATAACACCATATTTATGAACATCTTCTTTGGGAACTTCCATACATGCAACTATGCAACATTTATATTTTTCATATAATTTTATCATTTGAGTTAAAACACCATCACCTTTTGGATTTACACATAAATCATCTGCAAGAATTACAGCAAATGGATCTGTTTCACCAACAAGCATTCGTCCCTTATATATTGCATCGCCTAAACCTTTCATCTCATTTTGTCTAGTATAAG
This sequence comes from Arcobacter sp. s6, assembly GCF_040884245.1. NCBI lineage: Bacteria > Pseudomonadati > Campylobacterota > Epsilonproteobacteria > Campylobacterales > Arcobacteraceae > Arcobacter > Arcobacter sp. s6. Next base: position 83,498 of record NZ_JBEVTN010000017.1, read on the forward strand.
TAAATGTACATTTTTCTATAATTTTTCTAATGTCATTTAACATCTCTTCTTTAGATGAACCTTTTATTTGATGTTCTAACTCATATGATATATCAAAATGATCTGTAATTGCTCTTTTACCTCGTCCTGTAATAATAGACATAACTTCACAACCACCTTCAATCGCTTCTTCAACTCCATATTGAATCAATGGTTTTGTAAGTACTGGTAACATCTCTTTTGGCATTGCCTTTGTTGCTGGTAAAAATCTTGTACCGTAACCTGCTGCTGGAAATAAACACTTCTTAATCATTCTTTCTCCTTTATTTGTTTGATTGTTCCTTTTAACCACATTATTTGGTATGGTTCAAGTTTAAATTCTCTTGTTTGCTCAACTTTTTCTTGTGTCAATGTTGCATAATTCGTAGATAAAATATCATATAAAGGAAGTTTTATATTTTCAGGAAGAGTACAAATTACTTCTTCATTTGAAAAATTATGAATAGCTATAATTCTTTCAACACCTTTAGCGCACACATTATCTATGGCAAATACTTTTTCCCCTAAATCTAGAAAATTAAATTTTCCAAATGGATTAAAAGCTTCTTCATTTATTCTAATAGATATTAATCTTTTATAACTATCAAAAACACTTTTTGCTAAACTTCCTTGTTTTGATAATTCTGTTTCTAACCAATCAATATGATATTTTTCTCGATTTATAGTTCTATTAACTCCTGTATGTTTTACTCCATCTTGATAGTTCCTAGATCCAACTAGTGAATGAAAATAAATACCAGGAACTCCAGGCATTGCTAAAACTGTTGCTTGAGTTACTAATAACCTTTTTAATCTAAGGGCATCATCTTCACTTGGATGTGTTAGCGCATCTATATAAGAACAATTTAATTCATAAGGAGTTTTTCTTCCATCCTCTTCTGCTCTAAAAGAAACTAATCCACCGTGTTCTTGGACTTTTTGTACTAAAAAATCAACTTCTTCATCTTTTAATATATCTTTTATAGGTCTAAGCCCTATTCCATCATGACTAGCTGTGAAATTAAAAAAACAAACCTTATCACTAGGTAGTGTTAAAGTTTTTGCCCATGTATTTAAAGTGCTTGTATCTCCATGTAAAATAGAATGAACCAAAAGTGGTGGAAGAGCAAAGTTATAAACCATTTGAGCTTCATCATCACCACTTCCAAAGTAGGATACATTTTCATGATGAGGCACATTTGTTTCAGTTATTATTATAACTTCAGGTGCAACTTCGTGTAAAACATCACGCATCAGTTGTATTAATTCATGGGTTTCTTGAAGATGAACACATTGTGTTCCTATTTCTTTCCAAATAAAAGCAATTGCATCAAGTCTAATAAGTGTTGCACCTTTTTCTATATAATAAAAAAGAGCATCTAATACATTTTTTAAAACCCTATGACTTTTATAATTTAAATCAACCTGATCTTTACTAAAAGTAGTCCAAATATTATGAATTTTTCCATTATCATCCACAAACTCACTTAAAAGTGGACTAGCTCTTGGGCGTACCACTTTACTTAGATCAATGGAAGGATCCAAATCAATAAAAAAATCTTGAAAATAAGGATCTCCACTTAAATATGCTCTAAACCAATCTGAAAATTGTGAAATATGATTTATAACACCATCAACCATAAGTCTGTAATTTTTACTTATTTCTTCTATTTCTCTCCAAGAACCCATATGAGGATCAACGGCACTATAATTTACAACTGAAAAACCATCATCTGAAGAATAAGGATAAAATGGGAGAATATGAATTGAATTAATAACACCTTTTAAATGATTATCCATAAAATCATTTAGTGTTTTAAGTGAAGCTTCATGATTTCTACTTACTTGATCTCCATAAGTTATTAAAACGATATCTTTTTGACTTAAGTGATATTCTTGAGATTTTATTCTTTGCTTATATTTAAAAATTAAGTCTATAATATCATTTATAGCTAGTTCGGCAATGGTAGGAGGATAGAGTTTATTTAGTCTCTTATTTATTTTATGATTTGGGCTTGATATATGTTTCATTGGTTATCCTCACTGACATATTTTGCAAATTTATCTGAGAATCCAGGCATAACAGAACGAACTGTAATCCAAGGCGAAAGAGCTGGAATTCCCATAGGATCTTCGTAATACTCTTTTGATGCTTCTTTTATGGCTTTTTCAAACTCAATAACTGCTTGTATTTCTTTTTCTCTTATATATTCTAAATTATTTAATTTACTCAAGGCATTGTGTTTTGATATTTCAAATCTTGCTTCTTGAAAATAAGTTGCTAATAATGTTTTAAAAGATGCTTCACTAAATACAACTCCTTCTTGAGCCATAACTCTAAAAAGTGTTTTAGCTATATCATTTGCCATTTTATATATTCCACCACCACTATCAGAATTTCCTAATTCTTGATGTTTATGCTCATAACTTTCCATAATTTCAGTTTGACATATTCTTCTATTTGAAGTATTTTTATATACTTCACTTAAAGTTGAAACTTCTAATCCCCAAGTGGGAGAAATAGCAATACCTCTTCCTAAACTTCTTATAAAAGAAAATTCACCCGATAAGGCATATCTAAAACTTTCCATATAATCTAAATATCTACTAGAACCATAAACTTTAGTAAGCGAATTTATCAAAGGCGTATATAAAAGTCTAGTTGCTCTTCCATGTAGTTTATTTGTTACCCTTGAATAAAACCCCTTATTAAATTCAAAATCAAGTCCTGGATGAATAATGGGATAAAAAAGTCGTGCAGGAATTTCTCTATTATAATTTACTATATCACAATCATGAAGTGCAAAAGCATAAGCATCTTTATCAGTAAGTCCATAACCTATCATTGTCCATACATTTCTTCCTTTTCCAGGAGTATTAAGTCCAGGGAAACCTTCATTTGTCAAATCTTTATATAACTCTTGAATTTTAGGTCCATCATTCCATAAAACATCAACTTTACAAGGTAAAACAGACATCAACTGCTTAACTTCTTCAAATTGCTCTTTTGTTGCTTTATCTAAACCTAATATTATTTTATATAAATATTTTACACTTTTTAATTCTTCAATAATTTTATGCATTGCAGGTGTTTGAAATTCTGAATATAAAGCGGGTAAAAGAAGAACCATTTGATGTCTTTGAGCAAACTCTTCAAGCTCATTCTCCATGTTTTTAATACTTCTATTGCCAACATTTTGTAAAGTTGTTATAACTCCATTTTGAAAAAAATCAGCCATTATTTTTCTCCTTTAAAACTATTATAAAATCCATCACGTTTGTTCCTGTAATTCCAGTTACAAAATCATATGAAAGCTTTTTGAAAAAACTATTACTATCGCAATTTTTTAGATACTCATTTGCATTAAGATTTAAAGTTTTTATTTTTTCAAAAACCTCAAAATCAATAAAAGCTCCATTAGCATCACTATTTCCATCAATGCCATCACTTCCTGAACATAAAATAGAGATGTTTTTATTAAATTCATTATCAATTAACAATCTTAAAGCTAATTCTTGATTTCTTCCACCTTTTCCATTTGCTTCAACAATAGTTGTAGTCTCTCCTCCAAATAACAGACAAAAACTCTCATATTTTTTATCATATTCTTTAATAATCTTTGAGATATAAGAACTTGCATTTGGGGAGTTTTTATCAAGAGAAGTAGTTATAATTTTTACTTTATCCACTTTTTTATTTATATATTTTTTTGCTTCTTTTAAAGCAATTTTATTATTTCCTATTATATAGTGTTTGAATTTTCCATTATTCATAGGAGCAGATCCAATTGTATTTAAATCATCTCCAATTACATCACTTAAAACTAAAACAGAACCTTTAGCTTTTATTTTATCAGCAAGCTTTCCACCTTTTATTTGTGATATAGATTTTCTAACACTATTTAAAGCTTTGATATCTATTCCACTTGATAAAAGAGCTTTTGAAATTTTTGAAAAATCATCTAGACTCAAACCTTCAATCGGCTTTTCAATCATTGCAGAAGCTCCACCTGAAAGTAAAAATATAAAATAATCATCTTTATCTAACTTTGATACTTCATCAAATAATATATTTCCAGCTTTCATACTTTTTCTAGATACTAATGGATGAGTTGATTTAAAATGTTTTATACATTTTAATTTTCCCTTTGATGTAGAAATAGCTAAGCCATCTTTTATTTTCTCTTTTAAAATTTCTTCACATTCCTTAGCCATAGAAGATCCAGCTTTACCAACTGAAAATATGTATAAATTTTTAATCTTATTTAAATCTATATTTTCATCAACTATTCTTAGAATATTATCTTTAATAGATACATTATCTCTAATAATTGTTTTTGCTTTTACCTTATTCAAAGCTTTAAAGTATATTTTTTCCAATTCTTTTCTAGACATTTTTTAACACCATTTCGCTCCAACCTGCAGAGCCTTTGTAAGTTGATTTTTGAATATTTTTAATTTTACAATTTATATATCCACCTTTGTGGTTTTTAATTATAATTGGAACATCCACATTTTCAAGCATAGGAATATCATTTTCACCATCACCTAAGGCAACTGATTTAATCTTTTCATTAAATACTTTTTCAAATATTTTTATTGTATCTTCTACTGCTTTTCCCTTATCCTGATTAATTCCAATTAAATGATAAAATCTTCCACCTTTTGTGATTTTTATTCCATATTTAGAAGCAAGTATTTTTAAACTCTTTAATTTAGATTCATCATGCAAAATAAAAGGTTCTGTAAAATTCCTTTGTTTTGATAAAGAAGCAATTTGAGAATCTAATTTTGTATATTTCATTAGTTCCCATTTATTCATATCAGAAAAACCCAATAGTCCAAATTCTTCTTTATATTTATTATAAAATTCTAAAATTTCATCATAAGATAATCCCAATTGATAAATAAAATAATTTTCATATTCTTCTAAAAATGAAAAATCTAATTCTTTATAATTTTTTGGAATAAATAACGCAGCACCATTTTCTATAATAAATGGTTCATTGAGTTTTAATTTCTGATGTAAGCTCTCAACTTCGATTTTTGTTTTACTTGTAGTGAAGATTATAGGTATATTTTCATTTAAAATTTTGTTAAGACCTTTTAGTGAATCACTAAAACAATAGTCATCATGATTTAAAAATGTACCATCTAAATCTGTAAATATAATTGGTTTCATAATTAATAATAACATTTAATAATCAAAAATAAAAGTCATTTATGTTTAAATATTATACAGTATACAAAATGTATCTATATTGTTATTTTATTTGTTAAAAAGATTTTTGTGATAAAATATCTATCTAGATAAAGTATAGGAAATTATATAATGAGCATAATTACAAACGATTTTGAAAAAATTAATATTACAAAAATTAAAAAAGCAAAAAATAATAAAAAACTAACAGTAATTACGGCATATGATGCATTGTTTGCAAAACTTTTTGAAGAAATAGCAGATATGATTTTAGTTGGTGATAGTTTAAATATGAGCTTTGCAGGGCGTCCAGATACACTTTCAGCAACACTTGATCAAATGATATATCATACAAATGCTGTTTGCTCAGGAGCAAAAAAAGCTTTTGTTATTTTAGATATGCCATTTGGAACATATATTAATAAAGATGAAGCTTTAAAAAATGCGGTTAAAGTTTATCAAAAAACAAATGCAGCAGCTATCAAAATTGAAGGTGGAGAAGATCGAGCAGATATTATAAAACACTTAACTTCAAATTCTATTGCAGTTATGGGTCATATTGGTCTTATGCCTCAATATGTAAGAAGTGAAGGTGGATATAAAGTAAGAGGAAAAACAAAAGAGGATGAAGAACAATTAATTGCTGATGCAATTGCAGTTGAAAAAGCAGGTGCTTTTGCAATCGTTGTTGAGGGAGTTATGAGTAATGTTGCAAAAAAAATTACAGAAGCTGTAAATATTCCAATAATTGGAATAGGAGCTGGAAATGTAACAGATGGTCAAGTTTTAGTTTGGTCAGATATGTTAGGGTTCTTTGAAGATTTTAAACCAAAATTTGTAAGACATTATATGCAAGGAGCTTCAATGGTTAAGCAAGCTGTTAATCAATATAGAAATGATGTTCAAAATAGTTCATTCCCCTCACAAGAAGAAGAGTATTAATATGTTAATATTCAAAGGAAATCTTTAAAATGGAAAGATTAGTAGAAGTTGAGTCAGTATCTTTTGAAGAAGATAATCAAGAAGTAAACTTACGTCCTTCCAATTGGGATGACTATATAGGCCAAGAAAAAATAAAAAAAAATTTAAAAGTATTTATTGAAGCTTCTAAAAAACGAAAAGAAGCTTTAGATCATATACTTTTTTATGGACCTCCAGGACTTGGGAAAACAACTCTTTCATATCTTATTTCAAATGAAATGAATTCAAATATAAAAGTAACAGCTGGTCCTATGATTGAAAAATCAGGTGATTTAGCTGCAATATTAACTAATCTTGAAGAAGGAGATATCTTATTTATTGATGAAATTCATAGACTTTCTCCTACAGTTGAAGAAATACTTTATCCTGCAATGGAAGATTATAGATTAGATATTATAATAGGTTCAGGACCTGCAGCACAAACAGTAAAGATTGATTTACCAAGATTTACATTAATTGGAGCAACAACAAGAGCTGGAATGTTATCAAACCCTTTAAGAGAAAGATTTGGTATGCATTTTAGAATGCAATTTTATAATCATGATGAGTTATCAAAAATCATTCGAAAAGCAGCAGATAAACTTTCAAAATCATGTGAAAATGATGCAGCATTTGAGATTTCAAAAAGAAGTAGAGGAACTCCAAGGGTAGCACTTAGACTTCTAAAAAGAGTTAGAGACTTTGCTGAAGTAGAAAATGAAAATTCAATTCATCTTTCAAGATGTAAATATGCTTTAGATGAATTAGGTGTAAATGAAAGTGGTTTTGACGAAATGGATATAAATCTTCTTGAACTTTTAGTTTCAAATAGAGGAAAACCGATGGGACTTTCTACAATGGCAGCAGCTCTTAGTGAAGATGAAGGAACTATCGAAGATGCTATTGAACCTTATTTACTTGCAAATGGATATATAGAACGAACAGCAAGAGGAAGAGTAGCTTCAATAAAAACATATGAAATGTTTAGACTTTCATATCCAGGAAATGAAAAATTAGATGATGATATAAACCAAGGAAAACTATTTTGAAAGCAGTTTACTTTTTAGTTGCAATTGCTATTGTGATGATTTTTTTTATGGTGGAGCTTTTTAGCCCATTTTTAAAAGCAATTTGTGTGTCAGTTTTATTAGCAGTTGCAACAAATTCTGTGACTCTGTATTTAGAAAACAGACTAAAAAGTAGAATAATTGCAAGTTCAATTATGACAATAGTTTTAACTGCACTATTTTTTATTCCAATTTTATATTGTATTTTTTCATTTGCAAACTTTTTTAATCAAGTGGATAAAGAAGTATTAATCAATAACTTAAGTGAAATGAAAATTTTTGTTCAAAAAATGATATCTGATTTAGTTTTTCTAAATGATTTTTTAAATGACTTAACTTCAAAAATTGATATTGGTAAAACTGTAGAAAACATATTATCAATTAGTGCATTTTTAGGAAAGAATTCTGCTAAATTTATGATAGATATGATAATGATATTAATATTTTTCTTTTTCTTTACCTTATATTCAAACTCAATTGCTACTTTTATGAAAGAATTATTACCAATAAAAAAGGATGATTCAACTATCTTATTTTATGAATCATCAAATGTAATGACTGTTGTTCTTTATTCAATATTAATTACTGCTGTTTTTGAAGGATTTTTATTTGGTTTTTTTCTAACATTTTTTGGTTATGATGGTTTATTATTTGGAGTATTGTATGGTTTTGCATCATTAATTCCAGTTGTAGGTGGAGTTATAATGTGGCTTCCAATAGTTATTTATGAAGCAACAACAAACTCATTAACAAATGCTGTAATAATTGCAGTATATTCAATATTAGTAATATCTGTAATTGCAGATACATTTATAAAACCGATGATTATTAAATATATAAATCAAAAAGTTGTAAAAACACCAACAAGTGTAAATGAACTTTTAATATTTTTCTCAATAGTAGCAGGTCTTTCAACTTTTGGATTTTGGGGAATGATCATAGGTCCGGCAATGGTGACATTTTTCATATCAATTATGCATTTATTAAAAAAATATTCAGATGACTTTAAAGAACATGTATCCTATGATTAGGATACATATTAAAAAATATTAATTATCCCCACTCTCTCTTTGTCCACCAAAAGATGAAATACCATAATCTAAATTTGCAACAGATTTAAATCCTAAATCTTTCATAATTCTTTGACAATAAGCACTTCTACTTCCGCTATGACAATAAACTACCACAGGAGTACTTTTTTGATCAGTTATTCTTTCTAAAGCTTGATAAAATGAAGTAGTAGGAATTAAATAATCTGTACCTTTAATTCTTGTTCCTACCCATTCCATCCATTCTCTTGTATCAACTAAATTAAACTTTACAAAACCTAATTCTCTTGCTTCCAATAATGATTCTAGTTCTTGTGAATTAACTTCAACTTTAGTTAAAAGTTTTTCACACTCTTCTTTTGACAAACCTCTTGAATGAGTTGCAATAGCATCATGAGTTTCAGTATCTTTTGCTATTTCTTCAGCTTTTTCAATTGTACAAAAAATTCCACAGTGGCAAGAACCTTTTGATGGTATTTCATTTGTAAGTGCAGGAGTACATGGACATAATCTATTTTCGCTTGTTTCTTGCTCTTTTGCAGTTTCACCAATAACCATAAAACATGGACAAAATCTTTTTCCATAAATCATTTTATTTCTAGCAAGACCCATTTGAATCGATTCATTTATCTCATCGTCTGGATTATAAGAAAATCCATGATCAGAAATAACTTTATCTGTAAATTGTTTAGTTAACTCAAGTTCAATTTGAAATTCTTCACTATTTGTATCTATTTTTCTAATCATTATTTATCCTAATATTTTCTTTTATTTTATATTTTAATTTATATATCTTTTTTAACAAAAGTATTTAAATATAATTTTTCAACTTTTTCTCTAGCCCATGGAGTTTTTCTAAGAAACTTCAAACTTGACTTTACAGAAGGTTCATAGTTAAAACTATTAATATTTATTAATCTTCCTAATTCATTCCATCCATAGTATTCTACTAATGAATTTATTATCATTTCTAACTTAATTCCATGTAATGGATTATTTGGGTTTTCATTCAATTCATTTTCCTAGTTAATATTTTCTTATAATAAAAGTATAACATAAATGGTGCTCACAATCGGAGTTGAACCGATAACCTCTTCCTTACCATGGAATTGCTCTACCATTGGAGCTATGCAAGCGTGCTAAAATAAGAATGTAAAAAAGATGGGAATTGTAGCAAAAAAGAGCATAAGAGGTGATAAATTTGATTAACTTAATTAAAACTATAGTAATAAAGAAGTAAAAAATAGTTAGACTAAAATAGTCTAACTATATTTAGTAAATGTAAGAATTACTTCTTGTAAATAGTACCAGTGTTAACTTGAACACCAATAACGTAACCGTCAACCATAATGTAAGATTTACTCTTGTCTTTTTCATCCGGAATAATAGAAACTCCAAATGAATTGTGTTTACTAACTTTGTATAAAGGTTCCATTTTTTGTCCTTCTTCCTGAGTTTCTCATAGGACACCCAGATTTTCACTTTGAATAAATAGCATCGTAAATCTGTTTTTGTATTTCAT